>JAKCCP010000229.1 GCA_021841985.1 Pseudomonadota bacterium
CCGATCTGCGGTATCCGGCGTCCAGCCGTTGTTCTTGCCATCAACCGGCTGGGTCAAGCTGTTGGCGCCGCCGCGCGGATCGGTCCAGATATCCGGGTTCTGGTCCGTGTTCAGCCAGGTATGGGCCGCGGGATTCCAGAAATGCCAGGGAATTCCGGCGGCCGCCTCGGCCTGCCAGAGGGCGTAGGCGGCGGCGGCGGGTTCCTGGGTCATCAGCCAGATGGCGTTGGCGCGCGTGGTCGGGCCGATATCGGGGCGTCCGCCGGTCATCGGCATGTATTGCGTGACACCGTTGGTGGCGAGCGGGGCGCCCCAGCCGGGTGAGGCCATCTGTTTGGCTTCGGCCGCCAACAATCCCGAAGGCACGCCGGCCTTGAGGTCGTAATTGGCGATGACGCCGATCCGTTCGAGATAGTCGATATCGCGGGCGAGTGCGATGGGCGGCGGCGCGGCGCTCCAGACCTCGCGATGCCAATCCTCGTATTGGAACTGCTTGAGGTTTTTATATTGCGCGATGATTTTGCCCTTCTCGCGCAGCACGGCGTCATAGGTCACCGCGCCGCCGGTTTTCTGCATGGCATCGTCATTGGCGAATTTCAGATCGGTGTGGGTCGTGCCGTCGGCATAGGCGCGCACGTCGAAAACCACATGGAAGGCATCCATCACCGGCGTATCGAAGCGGATTTCGCTCGCGACCGGCCCATGCAGCCAATAATCCGGTTTTCCGCCCGCCAATGCCTGCTTGAGCAAGGCCCCCGCGTCGAGGTGAAACGGCGCGGTGGAACCATCCGGCTGGTGGAAGGTGAGATCGATCGCGAGATCGTAGCCATCCGATGCCAGGCGGGCGAGATCAACCGCCGGCTGTTCGGCGCCCGCCCCGCCGCGCGCCAGCATCACCGGCAGCCGGCCATGCGCCTCGAATGAGGGAATAATCAGGCTGAGCACCGCCATACGGAGCGAGCCATCGGGATAGGTGGTCTTGGCGTCCACCTGTACTGGCAAATCCTTCTCGCCGATGCGGGCGACGAGATGCGCCCCGACCGGCACGCCACCCGGAAGAAAAGCCTGACCGAAGGTAAGCGGGGTCGCGGGCAGCCGATTGCCGGCGAGATTTTCGGCGATCAGGCCGACGACATCATCGGCTCCACGCGGCTCGGGCATCGCGGGGATATGCAGCACGCCCTGCGCGGCGGCGCCGGACACGGCGGCGAGCAGGAAAGCGCTGGCGAGGATCAGGTGGGAGGGGGTCGGCATGGTGTATCCTCTCCGATTTTCTGCACCCCCTTTCTGCCGCGAAGGCGGGCCGGATTCAATGGCATCTCTCCCCATCGGCCCGCGTGGCGCGAGGATAGGGAAAATTTGATGGCCCTGCGCGCGATGATAGAGCAAGAAAGCGGCGCGACGGAGGCGATCGAAAATATAACATGAAGCCTGAAATATAAACCCATTAACTAAATTTTGAGACAATTTGTGGCACCCATAGCTGCATAGCCCAATCAGAGGTAGAATTATGTCAGGTACATCGGCCTCCATGGCACAGCTTCCCCAGATCAGCGCGGTGCTCACGGCACCCACGGTGCCGCAGGCAACCAGCGCCGGGGAAATCGTCGGTCTCAACCTCCAGAATACCGGCGCGACCGCTGCGCCGTCTCAGTACATCAGCTTCGGCGAGGTCTTCAAGGACGGCGCGGTGCCGGCCGGCGGGCAGCTCGTCGCCATCGTCAACGGCCAGGATGTCCCGGTTCAGATGGACGTCCAGACGACCTACGCCAACGGCTCGGTCGAACTCGCGACCCTGACCATGCTGCAACCGACGCTCGCGGCAAATTCCACCACCGGGGTGATGCTGGCCCTCGCCCCGGCCGGCACCAGCGCCGCGGCACCCGTGAGCGTTGCCCAGGAGGTCGCCGCGGCGAATTATGATCTTTCGGTGAACATCGCCATCCAGGGCGGTAGCACCTACACCCTCAATGTCGCCAATCTGCTGACCCAGGCGCTCGCCAATGGCAGTGCGACCTATCTCAAACAGGGGGTGGATGCGACGGAGGTTCAGTTCCAGAGCGATGTCACGTCCTCGCTCCGGATGGTGTTCAACGTCACGGCCTACGCCAACGGCACGTTCCGCACCAATGTGCAGTTCAACAACGACCTCGCTATGCAGGCGAGCGGTGGCACCCTCACCTACAGCGCCAGCATCGCGCAGGGCGGGCAGACGGTCTATCAGGTCAGCAACCTGACACAGTACCAATATGAGGATTGGAACCAGGTCGTCTATACCGGCGCCACGGCGCCGACGGTCAATGTCCAGCACGACATGAGCTATCTCGAACAGACCGGGGCGATCGCCAATTACGACCTCGCCGATGGCGCGCCGACCGCCTATGTCGCGAGCGAGGCGAGCCAGATGGCCTCGGCGAGCTGGGGCACGCCGCTCACCACCGCCGGTATCACGCAATACATGCCGATGACCGGCGGGCGCCCGGATATCGGACCCACCACGCAAGCCAATTCGCTCTGGCTGATCAGCCAGAACGCCGCTGCCGCGCAATTCGCGCTGGGGCAGGCCAATGCGGGCTCCGGAATCCCGTGGAATTTTTATAACCCACAGGCCGGAACCTGGCTGAATACCGCGCAATATCCCAATATCCGCACCAATGGCTGGGATGACAGCTCGACCCTGCTGACGCAGAGCGTCAATTCGACCAATAATGGTTGGACGCCCGATGTCGCCCATCAGCCGGACCTTTTCTACGACGCCTATTTGCTGACCGGAAACCAGAGCTATCTCGCTGCGCTCAATGCCCAGGCCGCTTTCGGCATCACCTCGCTGTGGCCGGCGATGCGCGATGGGGCGCTGAACAGCACCGGCAATGATAACGTGATCTTTGGCAACCAGATGCGCGCTGCCGCCTGGACGCTCCGTGAGATCGACGAGGCCGCCTATGCCAACCCGACGGGCTCGGCGGCCAAGACCTATTTCACCCAGGTGATGAACGACAACTGGAGCTGGCTGGTGAGCCAGATCCCGACCTGGACGACACTTGAGGGCCAAGCGCACGGCTATATCATCGATACTGGTCAATATGGCTACGAAATAGCGCCCTGGCAGCAGGATTATTTCGTCAGCACCGCCACGCAGGCGGCCGAAATGGGCAATCAGGATGCGTTAACTTACTTGAAATGGGCAACAAATTATATAGCTGGAAGCATTTTTAACCTGGGTCACGACAGCATTGCCTATATGGATGCTATGTTCCCATACAGCACTGGCGGAAATGGCCAGATTTACTGGGATTCAACAACGAATAGCTGGGCCTATGTCCAGCCGCTGACGACCTGGACTGGGATTGCGGCCAACGAGCGGACAATCGGCATCTCCAACGGCACCGGCTGGGTGCAAAGCAACGGCGATTACGGTGCCGATCGGCTCCAGGCGCTGGCCGGCATCATCTCGACCACCGGCTCGCCCGAGGCGATGCAGGCCTATGCCTGGCTCGCCGGCAGCGGCGCGCCCTATACCAGCGTGGCCTCGATCCAGGGCCAGCCGCAATTCGACATCGTTCCCCGCCTGCCCGATGGCAAGCTGCTCAACTTGAGCAATTTCTATACCTTCGACAGCACCGCGCCGGGCATCGACCAGGGCGCCGGCACGGCGGATCAGATGATCGTCGAGGAGGGCAACGCCAATGTCACCCTCCAGGGCGGCAATGGCGGGATGAACATCCTCGCCACCTTCGGCACCGGCAGCGACGTGCTCCAGGGCGGCAATCAGGGCAACTACATCTTCGCCGGCCCCGGCCCGGATACCATCATCGGCGGCGCCGGCGACAACTACCTCCAGGCGAGCATGGTGCAGGGCGCGACCGTGGACAGCGTCGCTGCCCCCACCACCTTCGTGCTCAACACCGCGCTCACCGCGCAAGACACCGTCGCCGGGTTCAACCCCAGCCTCGACCAGATCGATCTCGTCACCGGCGGCGGCGCCACGCTTTCGAACCAGCAGATCGCGGCGATCATTTCCACCGCGACCGTCGATGCCGCGGGCGATACCGTGCTCCAGATCGGCGCCAATCACAGCGTCACGCTGAGCGGTATCGCACCCTCGGCCTTGAGCCCGGCCTTCTTCGTCGAAAACGACCCCTCGACCGTACTCACCGTCGGGCCAGGGCAGGAATATGCCAGCCTCGCGCAGGCGGCGGCCGTGGTCCAGAGCGGCGATACCATCGAGATCCAGGCCGGCACCTACACCAATGATTTCGCGACCATCAACGGCAACGTCACGATCGCGGGGATGGGCGGCACGGCGACCTTCGTCGCCACCGAAACCCCGCCCAACGACAAGGGCATCCTCGACGTTACCGGCAACATCACGATCGACAATCTCGCCTTCACCGGCGCCGCGGTGCCGGCCTCGCTGGGCGGCAACGGCGCCGGCATCCGCTATGAGGGCGGCAATCTGGTGCTGAATGCCGACTCGTTCTACGGCAATCAGGACGGGATGCTCGCCAACCCCGACCCCACCGGCAGCATCACCATCAACAATTCCTATTTCTCCGACAACGGCTCGGGCACCGGCTATACCCATAATCTCTATGTCAACGAGGTCGGCACCCTCACCATCAACGCCAGCACTTTTACCGACGCCCAGGTCGGCCACGAGATCAAGAGCCGCGCGCTCAACACCATCATCACCAACAGCACCATCGCGGACGGGCCCAACGGCACGGCGAGCTACGCGATCGACCTGCCCAATGGCGGCAACGCCACCATCACCGGCAATCTCATCGAAAAGGGGCCGAATTCCCAGAACCCGACCCTGATCTCGGCCGGCGAGGAAGGCAATGTCTATGCCAATTCCGCGCTCACCATTAGCGGCAATACGCTGCTCAACGATCTCTCCTCACCCTCCTCGCTGGCGCTGATGAACGACACGGGGGCGACCGCCGATTTGCAGAACAACCAGTTCTACGGTCTGACCCCGGCCGAACTCGTCAGCGGCCCGGCGGTGCTCTCGGGCAACACCGCGCTTGCCAGCGAGCCGGCGCTGCCCCCGCTCGCCCCGAGCGTTGAGGGCGCCAATGCCGCAACCGAGGTCAACACGGCGAGCACGACGCAAACCCTCACCACCTCCGGCAATCTGGTCACCGCGAGCGGCAGCGCGGCGCTCAGCATCACTGATCAGGCGGGCGATAACACCATTCTCGGCGGCGCCGGCGGTTTGACGCTGACCGCCAATGCCGGCGGCGATCAGATCGTGACCGCCGCCAACGCCGCCAATAGCATCACGCTGGCGGGATCGAGTGCGACGCTCGACAGTCTCGGCGCCGATACCGTCCTCGCCGCCGCTGGCGCCAACAACATCTTCGCCTCCGGCAATGCCCTCATCACCACGGAGGCGGGGTCCACCAACGCGATCACCCTCGCCGGCAATGCCTCGGTCAACAGCGGCGGAGCGGATACCATCGGAGCCGGCGCCGGAGCGGCGAGCGTCACGGCCGGCGCCGGTTCGGTCTCGGTGGCCGGCGGGACGGGCGGGCTGACTTTCGTCGGCGGCAGCGGCAGTGCTACGGTTCAGGGCGGCAGCGGCGCGCTCAATGTCACGGCGGGCAGCGGCAATCTTACCCTGCAAGGAGGCACCGGCAATGACAGTCTCACCGCTGGCTCCGGCAACACCTTGTTCAATGCCGGCGGCGGCAGCGACAGCATCACCTTCGGCAGCGGCCAGACCACGGTGAACGCCGGCACTGGCGCCGAGAGCTTTACCTTCATCGATGGCCATGGCGGCGGCAGCGATGTCATCAACGGCTGGCAATGGTCTTATGACTCGCTGCAATTCCAGAATTTCAACGGCAATGTGCTGCAAAGCGCCTCGATCACCGCGAATGGCGGGCTGGCGCTGACGCTCACTGACAACACCCGGTTCGTGATCATGACCAGCCCCATCCAATACGCCGCGCCACCGCCTGTTTGAGCGGCGAGCAAGGCGCCGGACGCATACGACGCAAAAAGCCGGCGGGTTTTGCCCGCCGGCCAATTTCGTCGTCGCACCAGCGGGGATCAGCCCGCTGTAAAGTTTTCCGACACTCAGGCCTTGTTGCGGCGGCGCCGGGCAAAGCCGAGGCCGATCAGGCCGCTGCCAAGCAGCGCAAGCGAGGCTGGCTCGGGGGTCGATGTGGGGGAAGAGTAGGTATAGGTGACCATCGCCATCACCTGGCCGCTATCCGTAACGGTTGTCGTTTCATTTCCACCGGAAAAGACGGAGCTGGTCGCGCCGGTATCGGTCGCTGTGGCGGTCCAAGACGAGCCGGTTTGAAAGAAGCTCAGATCGCTGGTGGTTGAGCCACTGTTCGTACCGGAGCCAGCCAGATTGTAGATCTGGCTCGAAGTGCCGGGAGCCAGGGTAAACGTTGGCGTGGTCTGGGTATTGACCGTAACCACAAGCGGTGTCGGAATCGTGTTTACCGAAAAATTCGCAGTATTTACCAACGAAATGTGCCCGGTACCTGAACTCGTCGGGGAGGTGTTGGTGGCCTGCGCCGTGCCCTTAAGCGATTCCGTCAGCGAGACCATCACGGAATCGAGTGTGCCTAGAGCAGGATTAAAGCTGGGAACCGTGACGCTCGCGGACCAGTTGGTCGGCGTGAACGTGGTTGCGGAGGGATAGTAAACGGTCTCTGTCTCTGTCCCCGCCTGCGCGGCGCTGGCGCCGATCAGTAGGCCCGCCGTGGCAAAGCCCAGAATGGCGACGGTTGTCAGGAGTTTGGTTTTCATGTTGCGGCGATCCTCTGTCGGACGTGGAGCGGAAGATGAGATGCAGACCGACAAAAGCAGGAACCGTGCCAATTGATAAAACATATATAATTCAATATGTTAAAGTCGCGCGTCAGGAACCTTGCGAAAAAATGTAAAGAATTCCGACAACCCTCGGCCCGCCGGAATCCGGGAATGCCGCAGGAAAGCGCCGGGTCCGCCGAAAATCGGGCCCGCCGAAAATCGGGTTGGGGTTTCGCTAGGCGAAGCGGCGCGGATCGATGCGCGGCAGGATGGCGCCAGCCGCGCCTGGCGATTGGCCGAGCACGAGCGCCGCGACCAGGCGACCCGCGGCCGGGGCGGTCTGGATGCCATAGCCACCCTGGCCGACGCACCAGAAAAACCCCTCCGCCTGCGGGTCCCAGCCGAAAGCGAGGCTGCCGTCGGGGGCAAAGGTGCGTAGCCCCGCCCAGCTCCGCTCCACCCGCCGCACATCGATCGCCAGCGCTCGCTGCATGCGGTCGATGCCGATGGCGATGTCGATCTCGTCGGGCTGAACGTCGTGCGGGTGGGTCGGGGTGGCGTCCGCCGGCGTCACCATGAGCCGGGAGCGCGCCTCGGGGCGGACATACCAGCTCTGCACGACATCCTGCACCAGCGGCCAATCCGCGACGATATAGGGCGCGGGATCGATGATCGCCCCGGTGCGCCGTTTGGGTGTCAGGCCGAGGGGCGCAACGCCTGCGGATTTTGCCACCTCATCGCCCCAGGCGCCAGCGGCGTTGACCAGGACGGGGGCGGCGAAGCTGGCGCCATCCGCCGTCTCGACCTGCCACAGTCCCCGCGTGCGGACCATCGTGCGGGCGCGGGCGCTGAGTGCGAGCCGGCCACCCTGTCTCTGGAACTGGCGCAAGAATCCCTGATGAAGCGCCGCGACGTCGATATCGAAAGCGTCGTCCTCGATCGCCGCGGCAACCGCATAATCCGGCCGCAGCGCCGGGACCGCGCGGGCGATCTCGTCGAGGCTGACTGGCCGCACCGCTTCCCCCTCGGCGAGCAGGCTCGCAAGATCGGCGCTTTGCTCGGGCGGTGCGAGAAACACCACGGGGCGGCGGCGGATCAGCGAGTGATCGACAAAGCCCGGCGGTGGTGTCTCGAAAAAGATCCGCGAGAGGCTGGTCAACACATGGACATCGGGCGGCCCATAATTCAGGATCCAGATCGCCGCCGAGCGCCCGGTGCTATGATAGCCGGCCGCTTCCTCGGCCTCCAGGAGCGCCACGCGGCGCCCTGCGGTTGCGAGTTCTGCCGCCGCACTCGCCCCGGCCATGCCGGCGCCGATAACCAAGATGTCGAATTCCTGCGCGCTCATGCCAGCAGCGTTCCTGGAATCGGAGATTTTGGCAAGAGGGCGCGGCCGCGCCGCAACAAAACTGTCATCAAAATGACAAAAAACCATGCACGGCCGGAGGCCGGCACGCTGCTACAACCGTCCTCGCCGCCAGGGCAGCAAAAAGCTCGAGACACGAGAGTGCAAAACCCGATCGTGCATGTCCAGGGCGTTATGGTATCAAATTATCGTGTTGATCGGAGACCCAGATGCGTCTTGCCCTTCTCGGCTGCATAGGTCTGATGACCGCCACCACCGCCCTCGCCCAGCCGCTGCCGGGGCAGGCGTCACAGGCTCAGCATGGTCCGCAAGTGGCGGCAAATGGCGTGGTCCCCGCGACGGCCGCGCCGGTTGCCACCGGCAATCCCCTCGACATCCGCAGCCTGCGCGATCTCGCGAGCGCCTGCAGCATGCGCAACGACAATCCCTATTATGTCGCGGCAACCAGCCTTTGCGCGGGCTATGAGGCCGCGGTGCTCGATTTTCATCTGCTCGATACCCTGGGGCCGCGCCACAACAAGCGCAAAGTCTGCCTCCCGAGCCCGGCGCCTTCGCGCCGCCAGACGACAGCGGGCTTGGTATCCTGGGTACAGAGCAATCCGCAATATCTCGATGAGCCAGCGGCCAGTGGCGTGCTGCGCTATTTTATCAATAACTATCCCTGCAACCGCAAAACTTTCCAGTGGTCGCCCCCGGGCCCCATGCAATGAGGGTTGCGGCGCCGCGAGCCTGAAGGGTTCCGGCGCCGCCATTCGCTGTTCCGCCAAGGCTCATCTGCGCTTTATCTGCTCATCCCCCCAGGCCTGCCCCCCGGCCTACGCGGCGGCGGCGCACCAGGCCAAGTCCCACGATCCCGCTGCAGAGCAGGGCAAGCGAGGCGGGTTCGGGCACCGGATCCGTCTCGGTGGCCGAAAAACTGCCGGTCGCGCGGCCGTTGCTGGTGACGGTGAGCACCGTCTCAAGCGCGTTGGCGCCGGGGAACACGGCGCTGGTCCCGGCATTGAAATACCCGGTCGTGCCGGACGACAGGGTCTCGCCGATCTGGCTGTAGGTGGCGCCGTCATTGCTGCTGGCCAGAAATTCGCCGGAAGCCTGCAAGCCTGAACCGCTCAGCGTGCCGAACACGAGGTTTTGGGTGCTCGTTCCTGGCAGATCGAGGCCGGTGCCGGTCAATTGCAGCGTCAGAAACCCGGCCGAGGACGCCGTGACCGTCGGGGTAAAAATCATGCCCGGCAGGGTGACCGGCCCGGAACCGCCGGCCTCGGTCGCGACGTCGCCGCTCAGGGAAAAACCGCCGATCGTGGCGTTATAACCATAGGTGGTAATGCCGTTGCGCGACGAAATCTCGGTCAACGGCACGGAAACGTTCTCGCGGCCGAACAGGCCGAACGTCGTGCCGGTCAGGCTCAGGCTCGGCGCTGCCTGCGCGGCGGGAAAGGCGGCGAACGAGCTCAGGAGGGAGACGGCCAGCAACCAATGTTTCATGATCCGGCATCCTTTTGATGATAGAATCGAGAAAAATCCCAACCAACGTCGCCCATTGATGGGCGACTACCGTGTCACCTGAAAACATAGATCATTAAGCCTTAACAATTTACTACCAAAGGAAGCAATTTTCCTGCCACACAGCAAAAAATAGGTATTTCAAGGGTTTTCGCTACAGAAGGCGCGTGCTCTTCGCGGGTTTGTAAAATATTCCGACAGACGGCTCCAGCGCAGCCGCGTTGTCACCCCGAGCACCGAAAAGCCATGCGGCAAGGTGAGCCAGTGCAGCTGGCACTCTCCGCTCGCCAGGCTGGTTTTGTAGCGCGCCTCCCCGGCGAGAAAATCATAGCGTCGCACCCCCGCGGCGGCATACATTTCGATAGCGAGATGATGACAGGTCAACCCCGGCTTCTCATGGGCGCGCGCCGCCGCGAAATCGAAGCCGCCCTGATAGGCCAGCACCTCCTCCCGCCAAAGAAAATTGTAGAGATAGCCGATCGTCTCGCCGCCGGCGCGAACCATCAGCAGATCGATCTCGCCCCGATCAAATCCGCGCGCGATCAAGGCATGGTGAAAGCGCGCAAAGAACTGGTTGGCGAAGGCGCCAGGCTTGCCGCGCGCCGCCCAGCCGCGCTGATGCAGCACCGCCAGGGCGTCGAGAAATTCGTGCGCCTGCGTCTTACTCGCCGCGCGCACGATGCTGAGCGGCCCACGTTCGGCATAGCGCCGCGCCGAGCGGCGCAGTTGATAGCGGGTATTGGCGCTGAGGCCGGCCAGGAACTCATGCCCCGGCGTGAGCGCGACAAACGGCGCTGGCCGCGTTTGACAAAGCGCCGCGCCGAGCCGGAGCACCGCCGCGCAATGCGCCGCATCCACCCCGAGATCGG
>JAKCCP010000414.1 GCA_021841985.1 Pseudomonadota bacterium
TATCATCGCCCCGGCCTTCCACCTCAACCGCGAGGATTGGGAAGAGAGCTTCCGCCGCGCCCACACCGATCTCCCCGCCGACCGCGTGTTTCGTGAACGCCGCGACATCCTGACCGAGGCGCGCGCGAAGCTCCGCGCCCGCTTCCTCGCCGCCGATGTCGGCATCACCGGGGCCAATTTCCTGATCGCCGAGACCGGCTCCTCGGTCATCGTCACCAATGAGGGCAATGGCGATCTGACCCAGACCCTGCCGCGCGTGCATATCGTCCTCGCCAGCATCGAAAAGATGGTGCCGACGCTGGAGGACGCGACCAACATGCTGCGTCTCCTCGCGCGCTCGGCGACCGGGCAGGATTTTTCCGTCTATACCACGTTCTCGACCGGGGTGCGCCGCGAGGGCGACCTCGACGGGCCGGAGGAATACCACGTCATCCTGCTCGATAATGGCCGCAGCGCCATGCTCGGCACCGAGTTCCAGGACATGCTGCGCTGCATCCGCTGCGCCGCCTGCATGAACCACTGCCCGGTTTATGGCGTCGTCGGCGGCCACGCCTATGGCTGGGTGTACCCCGGGCCGATGGGCGCGGTGCTCACGCCGACCCTGATCGGCATCGATCAGGCCGGGAATCTCCCCAACGCCTCGACCTTCTGCGGCAAATGCGAAAGCGTCTGCCCGGTGAAGATTCCCTTGCCGAAAATGATGCGCCATTGGCGCGAGCGCGAGTTCGAGCGCCATCTGACGCCGGGCGCCGTCCGCACCAATCTCGCGCTCTGGGGGTTTGTCGCCCGCCGTCCGGGGCTCTATCGGCTGGCAACCCGGATCGGCGCCGGCGTGCTCGGCTGGCTCGGGCGCCGGCGCGGACGACTTTCCCGCTTTCCCTTCGCCGGCGGCTGGACGGCCGGGCGCGATCTGCCGACGCCGGAGGGCGAGACCTTCTTTGCCCGTTATGCAAGCGAGCAGCGTGGCAAGAGAGGCCGCGCATGAGCGCCGAGGCAAGCCCCCCCGGGCGCCCCCCCGGGCGCGTCGCCATTCTCGGCGCCATCCGCCGCCATCTCCGCCGTGGCGCCCTGCCCGAGGATCAGGCGGCGATGCTGCGGGCGCGTCTTGCCGCCCATCCCCGCCATCTCATCCCCGCCCGCTCGCGTCTGTCGCGCGCCGGGCAGGTCGCCCTCTTCATCGCCAATGTCGAGAAGGAATTCGGCAGCGTCGCCCGCCTTGCGGATGCGCGCGCGGTGCCCGGCGCCATCGCCGATTATCTCGCGCAGCAGAATCTTCCCTCCGAGATCGTGATCGCGCCGCATCCCGAATTGCGGGAGATCCCGTGGGCGGAGCGGCCGCTGCTCAAGCTCCGCGCCGGGCGCGCCGAGGCGAGCGATCTGGTCAGCCTGCAACAGGGTTTCGCCGCCATCGCCGAGACCGGCACGCTGATGCTGCCGGCCGCGCCCGAGCGGCCGACGACGGTCAATCTCCTCGCCGATACCGCGCTGGTCCTGCTCCGCGCGAGCCGCATCGTCGGCGCCTATGAGGAGGCGTGGGATCTGCTCCGCGCCGAGCGGCGCGATCCGCTGACCGGCGGGTTCATGCCGCGCAATGTCATGCTGGTGACCGGGCCGTCGCGCTCGGCGGATATCGAGCAGACGCTGGAACTCGGCGCGCATGGGCCGCGCCGGCTGCATATCCTCCTGCTCGACGACGACGAGGCGGCGCGCGCCACGCCGGAAAGCGTCCCAAAGTGACATGCCGCGCGATGGATCGCGTCGAAGCGCGCCGAGCGAGGCCGATCTCACCCTCTGGGCGGCTTTTGTCCGCGACATAAAACCGCTTCCCGGCCGCGCCCGGCCGGTTTTGGTGGAGATCCCGCAAACCCCGCCGCCGGCGCCGAGCCCGGCGCCAGACCTTCCCGCCGCTCCGCTCCCGCGCCGCGCTCCCGCGCCGCGAGCGCCGCTGGTGATCGGCGTCGCGCCGGCCGGGCTCGATGGCGCGACCTGGGAGCGGCTGCGCTCGGGGCGGCTGCGGCCGGCGCGGGTCGTTGATCTCCATGGTCTCACGCTGGCTGAGGCGCACCGCGCCTTGCTCGCCGCTGTCGCGGCGGCGCGAGCGGAACGGTTGCGGTGCATCGAAATCATCACCGGACGCGGCAGCGGCGAGGCGGGCGGCGCGATCCGGCGCGAATTGCCGCATTGGCTGAACCTCCCGGCGCTTCGCCCGCTGCTGCTCGCCGCCGCCCATCCGCACCGCGCCAATCCCGGCGCGACCCGTCTCCTCTTCCGCAAATAGGCCGGAGCCGCCGTTCGCGGCGCGGTTTGATCCAGATCAAGGCCGGCCTCTCCCGCCTCCCGGAAGATGCGCCGGAGACGACCAGGAGAAAGAAACCACAATGACCGCGATGATGAGCCCTGCTGATCTGGAGCGCGCGCTCCGCAAGATCGGCGAGGAACGCTATCACAATCTCCACCCGTTCCACAAAATGCTGCATGGCGGGCGGATGAATTTCGGCCAGGTGCAGGCCTGGGCGCTGAACCGCTACGTCTATCAGGCGGCGATTCCGAGGAAGGACGCGGCGCTGATGGCGAGGCTCGAGGATCGCGCGTTGCGGCGCGAATGGATCCATCGCATTCATGACCATGACGGCATTGATGCCGATAGCGGCGGCATCGAGCGCTGGCTCAGGCTCACCGACGGGCTGAAGCTCGGCCGCGCCTATGTCATCTCGCAGGAAGGCGCGCTGCCGGCGACCAAATTCGCGGTCGAAGCCTATGTCCGCTTCGTCTATGAACGCCCGACGCTGGAAGCCATCGCGTCCTCGCTGACCGAACTCTTCGCGCCGGCGATCCATGCCGAGCGCATCGCCGGCATGCTGGAACACTATGATTTCATCAGCGACGATCTCGTCGCCTATTTCAGGAAGCGCCTGGATCAGGCGCCGCGCGATTGCCGCTTCGCCCTCGCCTATGTCCAGGAACATGCGCGCACGCCCGAGCAACAGGCGGCGGTTCTGGCGGCGCTGCGTTTCAAGACCGATGTCTTGTGGGCGCAGCTCGATGCGCTCTATTTCGCCTATGTCGAGCCGGGTTTCATTCCGCCCGGCGCGTTCCGCCCGGACGTTGGGTGATCGAGCGGTTGACCCGCTTCGCGGTTCAATTCGCTCGGATCAACCGCAATCGCCGTCCCCGCGACCATCGAGAAACGCGGCGATCCCTGGGTTGCGGCGGAGTGTTGCGAGGTCGGCGGCGCTCGGGAGAAGCGGCTTGTCGCGCACCGCGTTCACCAGGCAGAGGAAGCCGAGCGGCGCATCGGGGGCGGCGCGGAACTGGTGCCAGGTCCAGCCCGGGATCGACACCAGATCGAAGGGACGGACCTCCGCGACCGCGTCCCCGACCAGCGCCCGGCCGCGCCCGCTGAGGATCATCACCGCATGCGCGTGCTCATGCCGCTCCAGCGTCGAATACCCGCCCGGCGCGACCTCGAAATAGCGCCATTCGGCGGCGAGTTCGGGGGTGTGGAACAGCACTTGCCGCGTCACCGCGCGAAACGGCGTCGTCTCGTCCTCCTTGTAGGCGAGGAGCGGCACCGCCGACCAGCGGAGGCCACCGCGAGCGAGCGGGTCGGCGCCGGTTGCGGCGGCGCGAAACGCCGGCGGGGGGCGATCAGACATCGGAACTCTCCGCGACTTGGCGCACGAAGGCGCTGGTTTCCGTGACCATGGACGCGCCGGCGGCGAGCAGCGCGCCGCCGATCAGCAGCATGGTGTCGCGGCCATAAAACGCCAGCATCTCGGGAACCCGCGCCGGAATCATGCCACCCGCCGGCACCGGCAGCGCCGGCGCGAGGCCGGCCCAGGGCGCCCGCGCCGTCTCGGCGATGGCGCGGCAGGTCTCCGGCGTATAGCCGAACCGCCCGCCATGATGGGGATAGATCACGGCGTCGGCCCCGAACAAGCGGAACAGCTTGCCATAGAGCAGCGCCGGCGCGATGCGTCCCGCCCCGGCCAGGGCGGGGTGGGCGAGAAACGCGAGATCGGGATTTTCCCGCACGATCGTCTGAAAGGCCGGCAAACCGACCACCAGGGGCGCGATCAGGACGGTGTCGACCCCGGCGCCACGCGCCGCGTCGATCTGGCGGCGGAGATCATCGAGCGAGCCCGAGAGATTGGGCGCATAGCAGGTCGGATGGCCGGTTTTCGCCCGCGCCTCGCGGATCGCCCCGGCGCAGGCCCGCACCCGTTCGGCGAACGGGGCATAGGGCTGATCGGCGATGCCGTGATCATCCTTGATCATGTCGATGCCGCCAAGCGCGAGGCGCCCGGCGAGCGCGGCCAGCGCCGCCGGCCCCAGACCCTGCGGCTTCAGCGCGGCACAGGTCAACGCCCGCGCTGAAGCCCCGAGGCGCCGGCGCAGCCCGGCGATCCCGTGACGCGGCCCCCCGAAGTCATTGGCGAAACCGGCCGGCAAAGCGATATCCCAGAGCACGACGTCATCGTGGATCGAGGAATTGCCGAACAGCATGTTCAGCATCTGCCCGGCCTCGCCGCCGCGCTGGCCGAGCATCGTCGCCGCCGCCAGCGCAATGCCGACCTCGAACACGCCGCCGCCGCGCTCCGCGATCGTTGCGACCTGCCCGACGATGCCCTCCAAAACCTGCCGCTCGTTGATCGCCGCGAGCGGCATTTCGACGCTCTGCTCGACAGCGAGGGCGGCGGCACGTTCCTTGATCGTCGCCGCCTCGCCTCGCACCCGGTAGGTCACCAGGACGCGCTGGTCCATCGCTGTCATGTCCTCCGCTTGCCGCCGCCGTTCTGACCCGGCGGCGGCGCGGACGCAAGCCGCGCTCAGACGACGATATGCGAGAGGAAATCGATCTGCCAGTGCATCTCCTCGGCGGTGAGCGGAAAGCCGCCGCCCGGCTTGGGCGACAGCAGGCTGGCCGGCGGGAGATCGCAGAGCAGGGTTTGCAGCAACACCGCGACCTGCATCGAGAACCCGGATTTCCACACCAGGCTGACCAGGCCCTTGGCGTGGCGGAGGCGCCGGGCACGCTCGATCAGGGAAGCCGGCACCTCGGCGGCGACGGCGAGAATGGCGATGCAGCGGAAAATATCGCCGTTCCGCACGCAGGCGAGGAGGAGCGACTCATCGAGCCGGGTTTCGGCGTTCCGCGCCCGCGCCCAGGCGAGCGCGGCTTCGAGATCGGGCGGAACTTCCGCGGCGCCGGGCTTCTCGGGCGCGCCGATCCGCGCGGCAAGGCGCTGGCGAAGGAGGGTGATCGCCTCGACCGGCAGATCGGCGCGGCGGGTCAATTCGCCGAGAAGATCGGTCGCGACGATTTCAGCCAGCGCGCGGGCCGCTTTCGCGGTCAGCGCCGGGCGGCGGACCAGCGGCGCGTGCCAGCGCGGCTCGCCCTCGGCGCGGGCGATGAGCGCGTCGAGTGTCGCCTCGCGGATTTGCGCCCGGGGGTTTTCGAGCAGGATCTGGATCGCCTGATTGTCGCTGCTGGCGGCGATCGCTTCGGCGACCGCGGCCGGGACGAAAGCGCGGCGGGCGATGGTGCTGGCGGTGCCGCTATGCGGCGGATCGGCGAGCAGCGCCAGCAGATCCTCGCTCTCGAGCAGCGGCGAGAAGCGCAGGATCGGCACGCTGACGATGCTGGTCGCATCGCGCGCGAGGCGGAGCACCAGCGCCGGCGGCACGTTCGGGAGTTCCTTGATCATCTCCGCGATGGTCGCGCGCACCCGCACCGCTTCATCGGCGACGAGATTGGCCAGGGTCTGATAGGCCTGCTCGCAGAGCCGCGCCTGATCGCTCGCGCCGAGCAGCGGCACCGAGGTCGCGAGCTTGCGGGCCAGCAGCACCCGCACCCGCTCATCGGTGTCGGCGGCGAGGATCTCGTCCGCCGAGGGCGGTGTTGCCGGATTGAGCGCGACCGCCGCGCGCACCGTGACCGAGGGGTCGCTCGCCAGGCGTTCGAGCACCGCCGGCGCGGTGCCGCGGCTTGCCCCGCTTCGCACCCGCGCGGCTTCGTCGGCATCGCCGAGCGGCGCGCCCGGGGCTTCCGCGATCCCGGCCGGCATCAATGCGGGTCCGTCGCGCTGGCGGCGTGCGCGACCCGCCAGCGGCCGCGCCCGGTGCGTTTGACGTCATACATCGCCTGATCGGCGCGGCGCATGAGATGGTCGAGATCGAGACCCTCGTTCGGCCAGTGCGTGGCGATGCCGATCGAGAGCGAGATCGGCGCCGCTTCCCCGGCCGCGAGATGGGCAAGCTCGTCGGGGCCGCGCGCGCAGAGCGCCTCGGCGCGCTCGGAGGCGGAGAATTCATCCGCGCCATCGAGCCAGAGGGCGAATTCATCGCCGCCGAAACGCGCCACGAGATCGGTCGGGCGCACCGTCGCGCGGAGCAATGTCGCGGTGATGACGAGCGCCTGATCCCCCGCCTCGTGGCCCAGCCGGTCGTTCACCGACTTGAAATTATCGACATCGACGAAGATGATCGTGCCCGGCAGACGCTCGCGATCGAGGCGGCCGATGCGCCGTTCGACCTCCTCGACGAAGGCGCGGCGGTTGAAGAGGCCGGTCAGCGGATCGGTGCGGGCCTGGCGGGCCATGTCCTGCTGGATGCTTTCCTGCTCGAGCACGAGGCGGAGTATGCCGACCGCGGCGGCCATCACCGCGCAATCCTCGGGCTCCCAGTCACGCCCGGTGATGCCGCGCCAGAGCACCACCGCCGCCGCCCCACCGAGGCGCGCGGCGCAGGAACTGACCAACAGACGCTCGCCGAGCGGTCCCGCGACCGGCATCGGCCCGGCCTGATGCGGCCGGCACAGATGTTCGAGCGCGACCTCGACGAATTCCTCGGGAACGTCCGTCGTCTGGTGGCGCACCGGGTCGGCGCGCCACTCGATGGTCGCGTCGCGGTGCAGATCGATCACCGCCCCACCCTCCGCGCCGAGCGCGCTGCACAGCGCCCCGAGCCCGGCCCGCGCCATGTTGGTGGCGAGCATTTCCTGGCGGATATGCCAGAGAATATGGTCGATCACCTCGTTGCGGCGGAGGGCGGTGATGATTTCGCCGCGCCGGTCCTCCTCCTCGGTGATTTCGATGCCGGAACCGCGCTGGCCGACGATCCGGCCCTCGACATCGGTCATCGGCGTGGTGGTGGCGCGGAGACAGGCGAGCGAGCCATCCTGGCGCCGCAGCCAGACCTGGCGGCGCTGGCGGATCGCCGCCGGCAGGAACACGTTGTTTTGCGCCGCCGGCTCGGCCAGGATCTCGCTGCCGCTGCGCCCGAGCAGCGCCGGCGCCGGCCAGCCGAGGACCGGGTCCGGGCCGATGAAGGTGAACCTTCCCGCCATGTCGGTCTCGAACACGAAATCGGCGGTCAGCAGGACGAATTCCCGCCAGCGCTGGCGGCTGTCGAACAGCGCCGAGCGCAAAGGCTCGATCAGAGGCTCGGCGAATTTACGATCGACCTCGGCCTCCGGCTGGGCAACCCCGGATTGGGACGCCAGATTCCCGCTCGTCATGTCGCCATCTGCCATCTTCGCTCTCGCTCAAGCTTGCGCGGCAATGAGACACGGGAAGTGTAAATGTGGCGTTACCGCACTGACGATTTGTCACAAAAATCCGGGAGGCGCGAGCCTCGCTCCGGCCTTGGCGCCGGCCGCGCGCCACCATCTTGCGTCGCCTTGCGTTGACAGTGCCGAGGGAGGATCGCATGGTCGCGCCGCGCCCGCCGCTTTCACCGCCAAGCCGATAGAGAGCCTCATGACCGAAGCGACACTCCGCCCCGCCATCGAGGCGCTCTGGGAAGCGCGCGAGACCCTTTCCCCCGCGGCCTCCGGCCCGGCGCGCGCCGCCATCGAGGCGGTGCTCGGCGGGCTCGACCGTGGCGAATACCGCGTCGCGGCGCCGAGCGAGGCCGGTTGGCAGGTCGCGGAATGGCTGAAAAAAGCGGTTCTGCTCTCCTTCCGGATCAACTCTTCGGTCCCGCTTCCCGGCGCCGCCGGGGCGCCGGTCTTCGACAAGGTCGCGCTCAAGACCGCGGGCTGGGATGCCGAGCGCTTCGCCGCGGCGGGATTCCGCGCCGTCCCCGGCGCGGTGGTGCGCCATGCCGCCTATATCGCGCCCGGCGTCGTCCTGATGCCCTCCTTCGTCAATGTCGGCGCCTATGTCGGGCGCGGCACCATGGTCGATACCTGGTCGACGATCGGGAGCTGCGCGCAGATCGGCGCCAATTGCCATATCAGCGGCGGGGTCGGGATCGGCGGCGTGCTCGAGCCCTTGCAGGCCAATCCGGTGATCATCGAGGATGATTGCTTCATCGGCGCCCGCTCCGAGGTCGCCGAGGGGGTGATCGTCGAGCGCGGCAGCGTGCTCGCCATGGGCGTCTTTCTCGGCGCCTCGACCAGGATCGTCGATCGCGCCAGCGGCGAGGTGTTTTACGGCCGCGTGCCGGCCTATTCGGTGGTGGTGCCGGGGAGCCTCCCGGGCGCGACGCTCGCCGATGGCCGGCCCGGCCCCTCGCTCGCCTGCGCGGTGATCGTCAAGCGCGTCGATGCGCGCACGCGGGCCAAGACCGCGATCAACGAATTGCTCCGCGATTGAACCCCGCCGATCCGGAAGCCCTGGCCGCGGCGCTGATCCGCCGCCCCTCCGTCACCCCGCGCGATGCCGGCGCGCAGGACGTGCTGGCGGAGGCGCTGGCCGGGCTCGGCTTTGCCGTCACCCGGCTGCGTTTCGGCGAGATCGACAATCTCCACGCCCGCATCGGCGCGGGCGCGCCGCATTTCGCCTTTGCCGGCCATACCGACGTGGTGCCGCCCGGGGGCGGCGCCGGCGCGGCTTCGTGGTCGTCCGATCCCTTCGGCGCCATCGCGCGCGAGGGGCTGCTCTATGGCCGGGGCGCGGTCGACATGAAAGGCGGGATCGCGGCCTTCGTCGCCGCCTGCGCCGATCATCTCGCCGCCGGGCCGCGCCGCGGCACGATCAGCCTCCTGATCACCGGCGATGAGGAGGGGGTCGCGAAGGACGGCACGGCGCCGCTCATGGCCTGGCTCGCCGAACGCGGCGAGGTGCCCGATTTCTGCCTGGTCGGCGAGCCGACCTGCCGCGCGCGCCTCGGCGATGTGGTGAAGATCGGACGGCGCGGCAGCATCAACGCCGCGATCACCGTGTTCGGAACGCAAGGCCACGTCGCCTATCCCGACCGCGCCGACAACCCCGCGCATCGTCTCGCCCGCGCCCTCGCCGCGCTGATCGCGGCGCCGCTCGATGCCGGAAGCGCCCATTTCGAGCCCTCGTCCTTGCAAATCACCAGCATCGACATCGGCAATCCGGCCGCCAACGTGATCCCCGCCGAGGCGCGGGCGCGGCTCAATATCCGCTTCAATGACCGCCATACCGGGGCGGGCCTGGAAGCCTGGCTGCGCGCCACCCTCGCCCAGCACGCCGAGCGCTTCGAGATCGAGACCGCGATCAGCGGCGAGGCCTTCCTGACCGCGCCGGGACCGGCGTTGGCCCGCCTGGTCGCGGCGATCGCGGCGGAATGCGGCGCCCCGCCGGCGCTGGAAACCGGCGGCGGCACCTCGGATGCGCGGTTCATTTCCCGCTACTGCCCGGTCGCCGAGTTCGGCCTCGTCGGCGATACCATGCATCAGGTGGATGAACGGGTGGCGATCGCCGATCTCTGGCGGCTGAAGGCGATCTACGCCCGGATCCTGGCGGATTTCCTGGCATGAACGCGGGCGTCGCGGCGCTCGCCTCGGGGCTGCGCACCGCCGCCTTGCTGGCTGCCGGCCGGGCGGACGGGGTGACCGGGATCGAACCCGGCCTGGCCGGCGCGCGGCGCAGTTTTCTCGCCGCCCCGCTCTCGCTGCCGCTGTTTTTCCTGCTCCGCCTGCTCGACTGGTCGGAGGGCGCTCTCCCGCCCCATCCCGGACACGCGGCGGCGCTCGATGTCCTTGGCTTCGTCGCCGGCTGGGCGGGGTTCGCGCTGCTGACCCGGAAGCTGGTCGCGGCGATCGGACGCGGGCCGCTCTGGCCGCGCTATCTCGCGGTGTGGAACTGGTGCAATTTCGCGCAATACGTGCTGCTCGCCCTCGGCGCGGTGCCGGAATTTCTCGGCGCGCCGGCGATCATGCAGCAGACCGCGGCGCTGGTGACCTTCGGCTGGGCGATCTGGCTGGAATGGTATGCGACGCGCATGGCGCTCGCCATCGGCGGGCTGCCGGCGGCCCTCTTCACCCTGCTCGATCTCGCGATCGGCATCGCGCTGGCCGGCCTCGCCGATCTGCTCGCCTGATCTCAGCCGAGGAAAATTGCCGCCCCGAGAAAACGGGAAGAAAGTCTTTTTGCTTCTTTTTCGGAAGTCAAAAGAAGGAGTTTTATAGACTTTCCCGAAACGGATCGAGCGCGGCGGGATAGCGCACGCCGGTGAGGCAGAGCCCGGCGGCGGGGGCGGTCGGGCCGGCGCGCGCGCGGTCGCGCGCGGCGAGCGCGCGGGCGACA
>JAKCCP010000081.1 GCA_021841985.1 Pseudomonadota bacterium
TTCAGCGCGGAAAGGAGGGCGGGCGGCGGCATATGACGCATAAAATCCATCACGCCGGATCGACGCAAGGAAAAATAAGCCGTCACCCACACTTTTGCCCCTCTTACATGTTCGGCGGGACTGTCGCAAGATTGGGGGGCAAGCCGCCAGCGCGATAGGCGGGGAAGGATCGTTGGCTGGGTGGAATTTCTGTCCGAAACCGGCGCCGAGCGTGCCGTTGCGACGGGGGCAGTGAGGCTGGAGCAGGAGATCGTCGCCGCGCCGCGACCGGCGTATCTGCTGCGATTTATTCATCCGGCGGTTGACCAGGAAATTGGCGGTACGGCGCGGATGCGATCGCTGCCGATCCTGGCATTCTGCACTTTGCCATTCCGCAATCGCCAGCGCAGACCCTCGATCTCCCCGACGATTGTCGATTTCGCTGCCGCACGTTACCGATCCTGACTGCCAGTTGCCACTCCCCATCTCACAGGGCCGTGAGTGCTGCCAAACTGTCAGCCGATCCGACGAACGCTATATCCCCTCCAGAGGCAAAGCCCTGGCGGTTTTATGGGCGCATTTGTTCCCCAACGCTTCCCTAGCCGAGGCTAATCGGCTGGTCGGGAAAGCAGAGCTGGTCGCGATCGCGCCAGTTCGGGCGGACATAGTTGATTTCCATCAGCCGGCGCACGCCGTCGATCGGGCGCGGATCGAAACCGTGCCAAGTGTTGTTGCCGGGGATGAAGATCACGGCGCTGTCGAATTCGGCCGAGGAGCGCCCGACCCAACGACGCTCGGCGTCATAGATATCGGTGCCCCACCCCTCGGCATCTGGTCCGGTGCAGAGATAGATGACCATCGAGAAGAGTTTTTCGGGGATATCGCAGTGTGGCTCCAGCCAGGCGCCATCGAGATCCTGGATATATTCGATGCGGAGAAAACTGCCCTCCACCTCGACGCCGCAGGTTTCGGCGAAGCTGCGGGCAACCTCGGGTCGCTGCAAAGCCACGGCGAGCATGGCGCAAGGGGCGTAGCGGGCGATCCGCTGGGGTGTGAAAAAACTGCGTTGTGCATTGAAGGAAGCGCGGGTGCCATCGAGATGGCGCACCTGCGGGGGGGCGATCGGCAGGCTCAGAATGCCGACGCAGGCCGCTTCGGGCAGGACATCGCGGAGCAGCCAGTGGCGATAAGGGGTCTCCTCGCGCCGCGCGGTTTGCAGTGCCGAGACGAAATGTCGCGCCACGGATGAAGGCTGCGGCAGGGTGGGGAATTCCATGTTTTTATCCCGACTTTTACGAAGTGGAATGGTTCAGAACGGGAAAATCAAGCGAACATGATTCTTCAAACGCTCAGCCGATCCGCCGCGGCGCCCAGTCGATAATCTTGCGCAACCCCGGGACCGCTTTCGCCGTGGCGCTCAGGCTATGCCGCCAGTACTCACTTTTGACATAGCGCTCGGAATCGACATAGCAGAGCTGCAGACTCATGCGCTGGCCCTTTTGCGGCAGAAATCCATGCCAGGAATGATCGCATACCCGGAACATCAGCATGCGGCCGAATTCCGGGGCGAACTCGAAGGCGACGTCCTCGCGGTCCTTGCTGCGCAGCACGCGGAGCCGGCCACGCTCATAGGGCCATTCGCGGCTGAACCCAAGCAATACCGTAATGATTTTATGCTTCGAATCGGGATGCGCGTAGCCTTCGTTGTAATGGCCGGAAGTATTGCCCATCATGACGATTACCGGCGGACGATTGCTGAGATCGATATCGAATTTTTCCTCGACCAGAGAACGGAACTGCGCACTCAAAAGATCATCCACGGCGGCACGAAACTGAGGGCCGTAGCGCAGGGAAGGCAGACCGTAGCTGCCGCGATCGGGAATGCGTGGGGCATCGGTGAGAACCGCATTCTTGTGGACCAGCGGGATTGCCTGCTCGACGAAGGCGTAATCATAGGGATCGTGCCGCAGTTCGGCGGCGCGGATGGCAGACGCATCGAGCAGTTTGAGAGGGGCATCGGCGAGCGACATAGTGTTCTTCCTTGTCAGAAGGCCGGCAGGGCGGCGTCGGCGTGGCGTGCGATGCCGATGCCCTCGATTTCGACCAGCCAGTCGGGCCGACACACCGGCCCCTGGACGATCAAGGCGGGCAGATCGCCGAGCCGCTCGCGCATTGAAGCTTCAATGCGCGGGCAATCGGCGGGATCGCGCAGATAGACGATGAGATGGCTGAGATCGTCGAGCGTTGCGTCACCCGAGCGCAGCAGCGCCGCGACATTCTCGACGGCGCGATCGAACTGGCGCAGCACGTCGCCGCGATGCACCACCTGGCCGGCCTGATCAATGCTCGCGGTGCCGGAGATGAAATGGTGCGCCCGATCGGCGTATGCGATGCGTGTGCCGCGCTCGAAGGTGACGCCATAATCGCGGGTTGGGCAGAGGCGGTCGAAATCGTTGAGATAGGACATCTGCTCGGGGCGGAGATCGGGCAGTGAATAGGCGTCCATCGCGACCACATCGAAGCGGTGCGCGCAGGCGCCCTCGATGCCGGTGCTGGCGATGTAATGGGTCTTCTCGGTCAGGCCGTGCTCAGCGAACAACGCGCGCCGGCTTTCTACCATGCCCTGGTAGAAGACATCGACATCCTTGAGATAGATCCAGGTGCGCACGCAATGATCGCGAAGCGATCCGCCCTGGCTGGCGAGGGCGCCGGTCAGTTCGCCGAACACCGCGCGGGTCTGTCGCTCGGGTGAGACGGGGCCGTGATCGATGGCGGCGCAAAGCCCCGTGCTCCAGAGATGGCGCCGGCCATTTTTCTCGATCATGACGTGGTGTGGCGAAAGCCGCTGCTTGCGCAGCCCGTCGCGATGGCTCACGTGATAGGCAAGGAGCGCTAGTTTCGCGCGCGGCAATGGTGGCTGCTGGACAACCGAGACGGCAACGGGATCATCGCCATCGGCAAGAAGCGGGCTTTCGCGGAGCCGGGGCATTTGATTGAGGATATCGCTCACGAAAATGCGACGGAACACAGCGCTTGCCGGGCTGAGCCCGTGCGCGCGGAGCGCCGCCCCATAGGCGGCTTCGACTTCCCCGAGCTGGGCGGCAAAATCGCCTTTCGCGGCAGGCGTGATCAGCAGGTAGTGTTCGGTTCCATCCACACCCTCGAAGCGGCGTTCAGCAATCGCGGTATTCTTGGGCAAACAGGGATCTCCTTCCGGCGAGCCCACGCGCTAAGCGTGGGCGGCGACAGAAGGCCTCTTTTACGCAGCACCCGTCTTTGATTTGGATCAAGCACAGCGGGGATTTGGATCAAACACAGCCGGCGGCATGAAGCAGTCTGATCAGGCGCCGCGCGCCATCTGGTAGGCGAGGTTTTCGAAGCCAAGCGCCACATTCAAGGCGCTGGGATCACCAAAAGGCAGAACCTGCATCATCACCACGCCGGTAAGATGGCGGGTGCGGTCGATCCAGAAATAGGTGTTGGCGACGCCCGACCAGGAAAGACTGCCGGCGCTCCGCCCGGTGGGCAGGGGCTGGACGTTGATGAGAAAGCCGAGCCCCCATCTGAAATCAATGCCGGGTGGCGGCGGAATTTCCAGTGCCATCTGCGGCAAAACGCTATGCACAACGCCGGCGGCGAGATCGCCCACCTGGTTTTGCGCCATCAGGGCAAAGGTTTCCGGGGCCAGAATGCGCGCGCCGTCAAGCTCGCCGCCGCGCAAAAGTGCCCGCGTGAAGCGGAGATAATCGCGCGGCGTCGCATAGATGCCATGCCCGCCGGCCTGGAATTCCGGCGCCGGCGGTGGCGCGAGCGGGATCGGCGAGAGCGCGCCATCGGGCATGCGCAGCTGCACCGCGCTGGCGCGGGCGGCGCGCGCGGGCGTGAGGCCGAACCCGGTGTCCGTCATCCCCAAGGGCGCGAGGATATTTTCCGCGATGAAAACATCGAGCGCCTGCCCACTTGCTGCCTCGACCGCACGGCCGAGCCAGTCGGTGCTGATGCCGTATTCCCAGCGTGTGCCGGGATCGAAGACCAGCGGCAGATCGAGCGCCGCGAGCTTGCCGCTGTTGACCTGGGGCATACCACTTTCGCGGATATAGCGCAGGATATCGGCATTGCCGAAATCATAGGCGTAACCCGAGGTATGGGTGAGCAGGTGTTTGAGCGTGATCGGCAGGCGAGCGGGGCGCAGACGCGGCTTGCCGGCGTCATCGAAGCCTTCGAGGACTTGTGGCGCGGCGAGTTGCGGCAGAAGCGCGCCGAGCGGGGCGTCGAGCGTGAGCTTGCCGCGCTCGACGAGCTGCATCGCCGCGACCGAGACGATCGGCTTGGTCATCGAGGCGATCCAGAACACCGTATCGGGTGTCATGGCGGCCGCGCTCCCGATCCCGCGCGTTCCCGCCGCGCCCTCGAAAATCACCCCCCGCTCATCGCCCAAAGTCGCGGCCACACCCGGCACGTCGCCATCGGCCGTGGCCTTGTGCAGGATTTCCGCGAGCGCCGATGCACTCACGACGCGTGCCCCTGATAGAGCGCTTTTTCGAAAGCGGCATAGAGCGGTACTACCTGGTGATCGGCAAAGGGCAGGATCTGGGTGAGAATGACGCCAGTGATCCCGGACTGGCGATCGATCCAGAAATAGGTGTTGCCGAGCCCGGCCCAGGCGAGGCTGCCGGCCTTGCGGCCATGCGGCGAGTCCTCGGTGTTGATGAGAAAGCCCAAGCCCCATTTCTGGCTCATGCCGGGGAAGAAATTGACATCGTTGGAGGAATCCGGCAGCGCCGTCGGCATCACCCCGGCTTCGATGGCGCCGATGTGGTTTTGCGCCATCAACGTCACTGTTTCGGGTTGGAGGATGCGCGCGCCATCGAGCGCCCCGCCATTGAGCAGCATGCGGGTGAATTTCAGATAGTCCGGCCCGCTGCCATAGAGCCCGCCGCCGCCCATGAAGAATTCCGGCTGCTGCGGCACCTCGAAATCGATCGGCGCGAGGCCGCCCTCGGGGTTGCGCGCGTGCATGCGCGCGAGCCCCGCGCGCTGTGCCGGCGTGAGCGTGAAGCCGGTCGCGTTCATCCCGAGCGGGTCGAAAATATGCTTCCGGAAATAGACGTCGAGGCTTTCACCCGAGGCGGTTTCAACCGCGCGGCCGACGAAATCGATGTTGATGCCATATTGCCATTTCTCGCCGGGATCGAAGGTGAGCGGCGTCTCCAGGGCCGCGTTCTGGCAGGAGATGATACCGGGCAGGCCTTTCTGCTCCATGTAGCGCCCGAGATCGGCGTTCCAGATGTCGTAGCCGAAGCCCGCGGTGTGGGTGAGCAGATGGCGGAGCGTGATCGGGCGTTTCGGCGGGCGGAGGCGCGGCTGGCCTGCGGCGTCGAACCCCTCCAGCACCTGGCGGGAGGCCAGTTCGGGAAGCACGTCGGCGATCGGCGTATCGAGGGCCAGCTTGCCGGCCTCGACCAGCTGCATTGCCGCGACCGAGGTGATCGCCTTGGTCATCGAGGCGATCCAGAACACGCTGTCCGGCGTCATCGGATCCGCGGCGGAGATATCGCGCCGTCCGGCCGCGCCCTCGTAGATCGGCCCCTTGGCATCGGCCGCCACCGCGACGACGCCCGGCACCTCGCCCGCCGCCACTGCGCTGCGCAATAGGTTATCGATGGTCTCTGTTACCGACATTTTTCCCTCCCGTTTGATGGCCGCTCACCCGCGGTTAGCCCCACGCCGGCCCGGCATCAGGCGATCATAGCCCCTTGCCGGTCAATACCCATCGTATCACGCCGGCCACCAAAATGGTCACGCCCGCGCCCGCCGCCCACAACGCGACAAACCAGAAAAGCCGCCGTGGCATCAGCGCCTGAAACTCAATCGCACTTGAAGAAGAATATCCGCTGAAAACATTGTTTTTTTCCGATCAATTCCGGGCGCTCGGGCAGGTTTTTTCAAACTCAGTGGTAATGCATGCCGGGTCGGATTTTGCCGCGAAAGACCCAATAGGCATAGCCGGTATAGGCGAGAATGATCGGCACCAGCACGACCGCGCCGACCAGGAGGAAACCCTGGCTCGCCGGCGGCGCCGCGGCCTGCCAGATGGTCAGGTCCGGCGGCACGATATAGGGGAAGAGGCTGATCCCGAGGCCGATGAAACAGAGCACGAACCAGCCCAATACGCAGAGAAACGGCGCGGCGTCGTGGCGGCGCGAGAGGCCGTGCCAGAATGCCCAGGCGAGGAGCGCGGTCAGGATCGGCACCGGGCTGGTGAGCAGGATTTCCGGCCAGCCGAACCAGCGCGCCGAAAAGCGCGGATTGAGCATCGGCGTCCACAGACTGACGACGACGATCAGCGCCAGCACCGCGACCCCGAGCGCGCGGGCATGGCGACGCGCGCGCGCCTGCAATTCGCCCTCGGTGCGCCAGATCAGCCAAGTGGCGCCGAGCAGCGCGTAGCCGATGACGACGGCAATGCCGCAGAGGATGGTGAAGCCGGTCACCCAATCCCACCAGCCGCCCCCATAGCCGCGCCCGACGATGTGGATGCCCTGCACCAGTGCGCCCAGCGCCAGGCCCTGGCAGAGCGCCGCGACCGTCGAGCCGCCGGCAAAGGCGATATTCCACATCCGCCGGCTGGTGCGGGTGCGCGCCTTGAAGCGGAACTCGAAGGCGACGCCGCGAAACACCAGGGCCAACAGCATGCCGATGATCGCCGGATAGAGCGCTGGCATGAGGGTGGCGTAGGCCAGCGGGAACACCGCGAACAGCCCGCCGCCCCCGAGCACCAGCCAGGTCTCATTGCCGTCCCACACCGGGGCCACGGTATTCATCATCAGGTCGCGATCGTCCTCGCGATGCTCGACGAGAAACAGAATGCCGACGCCGAGATCAAAACCGTCGAGCACGACATAGGCGAGGATGGCGAAGGCCAGCAAAGCGGCCCAGATCAGCGGCAGGGCATAGGCCATGGCGGTCACTCCGCGGCGGTGGGAGGAATATCCTCGATCGCCCCGGCCGGACCGGGCATCAGCCCGGCGGCGTGGCTGGGGGATCTCGGCGCGCCGGGTTCGCCGGGGACGGGCGGGCGCGCCATCTCGCGCAGCAGGATGGCGATGCCGGCGCCATAGACGATGAAATAGACGATGGCGAAGCCGGCGAGCGAGATCGCCACCCCGGGCAGGCCGATCGGCGAGGCGCTGTCGATGGTGCGCAGCATGCCATAGACGGTATAGGGCTGGCGCCCGACCTCGGTCACCATCCAGCCCGAGAGAACCGAGATAAAGCCCGCCGGGGCCATCGCCACCAGGACGCGATGGAACCACGCCGCCCGATAAAGCTGCCCGCGCCAGCGCAGCCAAGCCCCGAGCAGCCCCACGCCGACCATCAGCAAGCCCAGCCCGACCATGATGCGGAAGGCAAAAAACACCACCGGCACTGGCGGCCGATCCGCCGGGGCCCAGTCGCGCAGGCCCTTGATCGTCCCCGTCCAGCTATGCGTCAGGATCAGCGAGCCGAGATGGGGGATGGCGATTTCGTGCAGATTGGCCGCCTTCTCATCGTCGGGCCAAGCGAACAGCACCAGCGGCTCGCCCGCGCCGGGGGCGGGGTCCAGCCAATCGCCCTCCATCGCCGCGACTTTCGCCGGCTGATGCAAAAGCGTGTTGAGCCCGTGCTGATCGCCAACCAGCACCTGCAACGGCGCCACGATCAGCGCCATCCACAGCGCCATCGAGACCATCACCCGCGCGGCCTCGTTGGCGCGATCGCGCAGCAGGTGGAAGGCCCCCACCGCGCCGACCAGGAAGGCGACGCTGAGATAGGTCGCGAGCACCATGTGGGCGAGGCGAAAGGGAAAAGAGGGGTTGAAGATCACCGCCAGCCAGTCCGCCGGCAGGAAGCGGCCATCGGCGGTGGTGGTGAAGCCGGCCGGGGTCTGCATCCAGGAATTGGCCGAGAGGATCCAGAAGGCGCTGATCAGGGTGCCGAGGGCGACCAGGCAGGTCGCGAGGAAATGCAAACCCCGCCCGACCCGGTCCATGCCGAACAGCATGACGCCGAGAAAGCCGGATTCGAGAAAGAACGCGGTCAGCACCTCATAACCGAGCAGCGGCCCGAGGACGGGGCCGGTCTTGTCGGAAAAACTACCCCAGTTGGTACCGAACTGATACGACATGACCACGCCCGAGACCACGCCCATGGCGAAGCCGATGGCGAAGATTTTTATCCAGTAGTGGAAGAGATCGAGAAAAACCTGCCGGCCGGTGCGCAGCCAGAGCGCCTCCAGCACCGCGAGATAGCTCGCCAGTCCGATCGAGAACGCGGGAAAAACAATGTGGAAACCGAGGGTGAAGGCAAATTGCAGGCGGGCGAGAAACACGGCCCCGTGATCGATCATCGCGACACTCCCACTTGCGGAGCCCCCGCCCTGTTCCAGTGCGAGATATAGGCGGGCCCGACAACACGCCAAGACGACGCGCCAATAAGCCCCGGCCCTTCAGGCGGCGATGGCGATCCCCGCCAGCGTCTCCTCGGTGCACGCCATGAGCCCGACGATCTGGCGGAGATTGCCCGTGATCGGGCGCAGCACCGCGGCCGGGAGGGGGGGGATGACGATCTCGATGGCGAGGGCGGCGCCCTGGCGGGTCACGATCAGTTGCTCAGGGATCACGCCGCGCCGGGCCAGGGGCGCCAGCACGCGCGGCAGAAGCCCCGGCTCGGCTTCGGCGAGCAGACGGAAGCGCCGCGGCGGCAAAAGAGTGTCATCATCGGTCATGGCGAAGGTCCGGAACAGGAGTGCGCGCGAGAAAAGCCCGAAAACCCGGCTGCTCAGGCAGCCGGGAGGCTAATTCGCCGCGCGCGTCGAACCCCGTCCATGGCGGGATGCTAGCCGAATTTTTCGCCCTGGCGCAACCCGCGACGGCCGGGTGCGCCTTCGAGCCAGTCAGAGGCTGAACCGGGCGCGGTAATCCTGCGGCGTGCTCGCGAGTAACCGGGAAAAACTGCGGCGCATGGTTTCTTCGGAGCCGAAGCCGCAGCGCTCGGCGATACGTTTTGCTGGCAACCGCGTCTCGGACAGCAAACGACGCGCCGCCTCGACCCGCAAACGCTCGACCATGCGGGCCGGGGTAAGGCCGCTGGCAGCGGCATAATGGCGGCTGAAACTGCGCTCGCTCATCCCCGCGCGCGCGGCGAGGACGCCAAGCGAGAGGTCGTCGGCCAAATGTCCGGCGATCCAGTCATGCAGCGCCGCGAACCGCGCTTCCGCTCTCTGCAGCGTGAGCATGGCGCTGAACTGCGCCTGCCCGCCGGGGCGTTTGAGGAAAACAACCAGATGGCGCGCCACGGCAAGGGCTATGCCTTGCCCCAAATCCTGCTCGACCAGGGCCAGCGCGAGATCAATTCCTGCCGTGATCCCCGCTGAGGTCCAGATCGGACCATCGTTGATGAAAATGGGGTCCGCCTCAACGCGGATCGTGGGGAAACGCCGCGCCAAATCGGCGCAGCGCGTCCAATGCGTCACCACCCGTCTTCCCTCCAATAATCCCGCCGCGCCGAGCAGGAAGGCGCCAGTGCAGACGGAGGCGACGCGCCGCGCATGCGCCGCTTTTTCCCGCACCCAGCCGAGCAGTTCCCCATCCCCGGCAGCACGATCGACGCCCGGGCCACCGGCAACGAGCAGCGTGTCCAGGGCAGCGTTCGCCGGAGAGAGCGGCGCCGCAACCAGCCCCAATCCGGCCGAGGCAGCGACGATCGCACCCCCCGCCGCCACGACGCTGGGCGCGTAAGGGGGCGCGGCGCCCTCCCTTGCTAGGCAATCATTGACGGAAGCAAAAACCTGCAATGGTCCCGCGACGTCGAGCAGTTGCACATCCGGGAAAGCCAAGATCTCGATCGGCCGGCAGGCATCTGGCGGAAATGGAGGGAAATTTGGCATTTCCGCCAAGCCTTGCCGGCGTAGACAGGGCCTGTCCAGACAAAAAGGCGAGATGCGATGACGCTCCATATCGGCATGCTGGTGTTTTCGGGTGTCCAACAGCTCGACCTGACCGGCCCATACGAGGTGTTTGCCTCTCTCCCAGACACGAACCTCCATCTGGTGGCGCGCGGGCCAGAGCCGGTTCGGTCGGCAACCGGGCTGGCGCTGACCCCGAGCATGACCTTCGCGGACTGCCCAGCGCTTGATGTGCTGTGCATCCCCGGTGGGGCCGGCGTGAATGCGTTGCTACGCGATGCCGCGACGCTCGCCTTCGTGCGCCGGCAGGCCTTGGGCGCGCGCTACGTGACATCGGTATGCACGGGCGCGCTGCTGCTCGGCGCGGCCGGCTTGCTGCGCGGCCGGCGCGCAGAT
>JAKCCP010000117.1 GCA_021841985.1 Pseudomonadota bacterium
AATGCCTTGCAACTCCTGCTCCGCCACGCCGATGACGGCGCCCGCGAGGCGCATGAGGTGGGGAAAAGCGCCGATGTCATCAATCAGGCGATGCAGACGGTGAGCGGCGCGGTCGCGGCGGTGGAGACCAATGCCGGGCGGATCGGCGGCGCGACCCATGAGATCACCGCCCGCTGCGAGCAATTCGCGATCCTGGTCGAGGAGATGCAATCCGGCATCACCCGCTCGGCGGCAACGCTCGCGACGGCCGCCGGCCGCGGCGACAAGCTCCTGGAAGCAAGCGAGCGGATCATGGCCCGCACCGCGGATTCCGGCTATGAGACGGTGGACAGCAAATTCATCGCCGCCGCGCAAGACACCGCAGCAAGAATCGAGGCGGCTTTCGCCGACGCCTTGAGCGCCGGGGCGATCACCGAGGCCGATCTTTTCGACAAGGATCTCCGCCCCATCCCCGGCACCGATCCGCAGCAATTCATGGCCCGCTACATCGCGTTTCTCGACCGCGTCTTGCCGCCGATCCATGATCCGGTGCTGGCGCTCGATCCGCGCATCGTCTGGTGCGCCTGCACCGACCATAATCTCTTGATCCCGACCCATAACCCGCAATATCGCAAGCCGCACGGGGCGGATCCGGTCTGGAACGCCGCCAATGGCCGCAACCGCCGCCGCTATAACGACAAAACAGCGCATGCGGTGACGACGAACGCGGCCCCGTTTCTGCTGCAGACCTATCGCCGCGACATGGGCGGCGGCAAATTCGCCCTCATGAAAGACGCATCCGCCCCGATCCGGGTGAATGGCCGGATCTGGGGCGGCTTGCGGGTCTGTTACCGGACCTGAGGGTTATTGCATCGGCCCCGGCGGCGACCACTGGAAGGTTTTGCGGTGGCAGGGATAGGTGTTGATGAAATAGCGCAAAACCCCGCTCGCCGCCGGCTCGTCGAGATATTGCGGATTGCTCTGCACCCAGGACACCAGCCCGGCGACGGATTGGCGCCGCGTCGGCGCCGGATTGGGCAGGCAGACTTTGCGCTTGTTGTGGCGCGACCCCATCGTATCGAGGAGATGGAAATCGAGCACCGCCGCCTCATAGCCGGCGCAGAGGCTGGTCCCGGCGACGTAATAGGGATTGTCGTTACGGAGCGTGCAAGCGAGCGCGAGGTCGCGGAGATTGTGGATATCGAGTGGGCTCGCGGTCGGCATCGGCTGGGCGGCGACCGGCATGACGGTGTTGGCGGTCATGGCCTGTCCGGATGGCGCCGTGGCCCCGTTGGCCGACGATTGCGCCAAGGCCGGAGTGGCGGCCAGCAGGCCAAGGCAGCCGAGAACAGCGAGACGCATCGAAACTTCTCCGTAACGCACAGGAAAGTGAAAACAAGGGTCTGGATTTTTCCGACCGCGGCGACCCATTCTCTCCGCCGGCGGACCAAACCCGCTTCCCTGGCGTTTGTAGCGCGGGCTGGCGGGTGCGGCCGTGCATGGTTTCGTGTCGTTTTCATGACCGTTTTGTTGCGGCATGGCGCCTTGCCGGTCCGCTTTCCATGCCCTTGCCAAATCTTCCGGCACGGTGAAACCTTCACCTATGGACGAGCATCACGTCGATATCCTGGTCATCGGCGCCGGCATGGCCGGCGCCAGCGCCGCCGCCGCGCTGGCGCAAGCGGAAAGCGGGCGCAGGATCGCCCTCATCGAGGCCGAGGACACGCCCGGCTATCACAGCACCGGACGCTCGGCGGCGATCTGGATCCTCAATTACGGTCCCCCCGATGTCCGCGTCCTGACCCGGCTTTCCCGCGGTTTTTTCGACACGCCGCCGCCCGGCTTCGCCGATCACCCGCTGACCCATCGCCGTGGCGTGCTGTTTCTCGCCCCGCCCGAACAGGCGCAGGCGCTCGCGACCTTGCTTTTCGCGGGGGACGCGGTGCGCGAGATCGCGCTCGCCGAGGTCGCGCGCCTTGTGCCGGCGCTGCGCCCGGGCCATGCCATCGGCGCGGCGATCGAGGATGACGCCTTCGATATCGACGTCGCCGCCTTGCATCAGGGATTCTTGCGCGCCTTCCGCCGCGCCGGCGGCCAACTCGCGCTCCATGCCCGTGCCGGGGCGATGGAACGCAGCCAGGGGCTGTGGCGGGTCGCGACCGAAGGCGGCGAGCGGTTCCTCGCCCCGATCGTCGTCAACGCCGCCGGCGCCTGGGGCGATGAGGTCGCGCGCGCCGCCGGCGTCGCCCCGCTCGGCCTGGTGCCCAAGCGCCGCACCGGCGCGATCATCGACCCCGCCCCCTTCGCGGTCGCCGACTGGCCGTTGGTGCAGGACGTGGTGCAGAGCTGGTACGTGCGTCCGGAAGCACGCACCCGGCTCATGGTGACGCCGGCGGACGCGACCCCGACCCACCCGCATGACGTGCAGCCGGACGAGATCGATATCGCGATCGGGATCGACCGCATGCAGCAGGCGCTGGCGATCGAGGTGCGGCGCATCGAGCGGAGCTGGGCGGGTTTGCGCAGCTTCACCCGAGATGGCAGCCTCGCCTTCGGCTGGGACCGCGACGCGGAGGGGTTTTTCTGGTGCATCGGCCAGGGCGGCTACGGCATCCAGACCGCGCCGGCGGCCGGCGCGCTGGTCGCGGCGATGGTCCTCGGGCGCGATGCCGGCGACGCCGGAGAGATCATCGCCGGCATCGACCCCGGCCGCTTCGCCCCGCCAGGGTCAGCGCCCCGCGAGGTATAAGGCGCTAAGGGCTTGTGGAGAATTTATCGCATCAAGCCAACGCCAGGGCGCTGCCCTGGACAAGCTGGGGCCAGCGGCCCCAGACCCGCATCCCGGAAAGGAGTGCAAAGGCTCCGCCTTTGCTCGGGTCCAGGGGTGAAACCCCTGGCCTAAAGGATGACTCTGCCCCGCGCCTTCCGGAGACTGTGAAAATGACGCATTTATTTCTCAACAAGCGCTAAAAGCCTTCCAGCACGATTTTGCCGCGCATCTTGCCGCTTTCGATGAGGCGATGGGCGAGGGTCAGATTGACGGCGTTGATGCGGCCGAGATGCTCGGCGAAAATCGTGTCCACGACCCTCTCATCGACGAGGGCCGCCACTTGTTCCAGAATATGCTGCTGCTCGGCCATGTCCGGGGTCTCGAACAGGCCGCGGGTGAACATCGCCTCCCAGTGCAGCGACACCGATTTCTGCTTGAGGTCGCGGACATCGATCGGCGCCGGATCGTCGATCAGGCCGATCCGCCCCTGTGGGCGGATGGCGCGGACCATCGCCGGCCAGTGCTGGTCGGAGGCGTTGGTCGCGAAGATGAAATCGACGGCGCGAAAACCGAGATCGCCGAGCTGGGCCGGGATGTCGCCCTGATAGTCGATGACGTGATGGGCGCCGAGACGATGGCACCAAGCGACGCTTTCCGGACGGCTCGCGGTCGCGATGACGGTGAGAGCGGTGAGACGGCAGGCAAGCTGGATCGCCATCGAGCCGACCCCGCCGGCGCCGCCGATGATCAAAAGGCTTCCCGCCGCCGTGCGCGGCACCTGGAGACGGTCGAACAGCATCTCCCAGGCGGTGATCGTCGCCAGCGGCATGGAAGCCGCCTCGGCGGGACTGAGCCGGCGCGGCCGGCGCCCGACCAGGCGCTCATCGACGAGCTGGTATTCGGCATTGGCGCCGGCGCGGTTGATGGCGCCGGCGTACCAGACCTCGTCGCCGACGCCGAAATGCGTCACCCCGGCGCCGAGCGCGCGCACCACCCCGGCGGCGTCGAAGCCGAGCACCCGGGGCTCGCCGACCGGGTCGGCATGGCGGCGAAGCTTGGTATCGACCGGATTGACCGCGACCGCCTTGACCTCGATCAACAGATCGCGCTTGCGCGGCGCGGGATCGGGAAGGGTGGTGTCGAGCAGGGCGTCTTCGGCGTCGATCGGGCGGCAATGGGTATAGACGACGGCCTTCATGGCGTTCGCTCCCCCGGAGTTTGTGGCGCCTATCAGAGCACAGGCCGGCCGCTTGGCAAGCCACAATGCCGCGCGTCGGGCGGATTTTCCGGCGCGCCGATCAGCCGATCCTGAGCAGGCGCGCGCCCTCGCCGGTGAGCCAGCGCATGCCCTCCGCCCGCCACGGCGTCAATGTCTCGACCAGCGCCCAGAAACGCGGTCCGTGATCCATGTGGCGAAGATGGGCGACCTCATGGGCGGCGACATAATCCTGCACGAAGGGGGGCGCCATGACCAGGCGCCAACTGAAACTCAACCCCCCGTCGCGGGCACAGCTTCCCCAGCGCGTTCTGGTGTCCTTGACGGCGATGCGCGCCGGACGCCGCTCGATCATCGCCGCCTTGGCCACCGCCAGCGCGGTCAGGCGCCGGCCCGCCTCGGCGCGCAGGAAATCGCCGACCCGCCGGGTCAGGAACTCCGTCCCGCCGGTGACGTAAAGCGTCCCCGCCGCCACCCAGGCGCTGCCCCGCGCGCCACTGGGGTTATCACCGTTGGGGTCGCCCTTCGGCAAATGGCGGATGCGATGGGCGACGCCGTCGATCGGGATCTCGGCGCCATCGGCGAAGGCGACGGCGCGGGGCAGGGCGGCGATGCGCTCGGCGACCCAATCGGCATGGGTCATGAGGAGGGCCATGCCCGCCCGTCGCCCGGCCCGCGCCGGCAGCGTCACCACGACACCGCCGCCGCGCGGATCGATGCGCAGGCTGACCCGCCGCGCCTGGGCGTGCCGGCGCCAGCGCACCATGGTCGGCCCGCCGGGCAGGGCGAGAATCTCCTCCATCGCGTCCATGCCGGCAAATCTGCCGGGTTTCCGAGCCTCCCGCAACCGCGACGTCCGCTACATCCCGAGCGCGCGGCGATAGAGATCGAGCAGGGTCTCCTGTTCCTCGATCTCGGCCGGCTGCTGGCGGCGGAGGCGGATCAACTGGCGCAGCACCTTGACGTCGAACCCGGCCGATTTGGCTTCGGCGAACACGTCCTTGATGTCGTCGGCGAGGGCCTTCTTCTCCTCCTCCAGCCGCTCGATCCGCTCGACGAGGCTGCGCAACCGCTCGCCGGCGATGCCGCCGGTAGTGGTGTCCGCCGGGGTCTCCTTGGTCACATCCCTGAGAGCCATGCCGCCTCCGCCATGCCGCGTATTTGATCGGGGGCCGGGGTAGCTTGCCGGCGCCCCAGGGTCAATGACGGGTCAATGACGGGTCAATGACGGGTCAATGGCCGGGATGCGATTTGGCCAGCGCCGCCCGCTGCGCCTCGCTCGCCGGGGTCTGATGTTTCGCCTGCCAGTCCTTGTAGGGCATGCCGTAGATGATCTCCCGCGCCGCGGGGTCGGTGAGCGCGAGGCCGGCTTCCTCGGCCGCCTCGCGATACCAGCGCGAGAGGCAGTTGCGGCAGAATCCGGCGAGGGTCATGAGATCGATGTTCTGGACATCGCTGCGCTCGCGGAGATGGGCGACGAGACGGCGGAAGGCGGCGGCCTCGAGCGCTATGCGCGTCGCGTCATCGGCGATCGGCTGGGTCATGGCGGGTCTCCTGAGACGAAAGATTGCTCTCCAACATGGCGCGGCGCGCGCGGTTTCGCCATAGTGGCGGCGGATCAGGAGGCAGGAACGGCATGGCGTGGGAGGAAAAGGCGGCGCGAGAGGTTTTGCGGGCGGTGTTCGATGCCGCCGTCGCCAGCGCCGATCCGCGCCGCGCGCTCGCCGCCCACCTGCCGGCGCCGCCGCGCGGCCGCGTGGTGGTGGTCGGGGCCGGCAAATCGGCGGCGCTGATGGCGCAGGCGGTGGAGGCGGCCTGGCCGGAGGTTTCGCTCTCCGGCCTCGTCGTCACCCGCTACGGCCATGCCGTGCCGACGCGAAGGATCGAGGTCGTCGAGGCCGCCCACCCGGTGCCGGATGCCGCCGGCGAGGCCGCCGCCCGGCGCATCCTCGGCCTGGTGCGGGGCTTGCGGTCCGAGGATCTGGTGCTGGCGCTGATTTCGGGCGGCGGCTCGGCGCTGCTCGCGCTGCCGGCGCCGGGGGTGACGCTGGCCGATAAACAGGCGATCAACCGCGCGCTCCTCGCCTCCGGCGCCACGATCGGCGAGATGAACACGGTGCGCAAACATCTCTCGGCGATCAAGGGCGGGCGTCTCGCCGCCTGCGCGCGCCCGGCGCCCCTCGTCACGCTCGCGATCAGCGACGTCCCCGGCGACGATCCGGCGGTCATCGCCTCCGGCCCGACCGTCCCTGACCCTTCCACCACCGCGGAAGCGCGTGAAATTCTCGCCCGCTACCGCATCATCCCGCCCGCCGGCGTCGCCGCCCATCTCGCCGGCGCCGGCGCCGAGACGCCCAAGCCCGGCGATCTGCCCCACGCCGCCTTCCAACTCATCGCGACCCCGGCCCTCGCCCTTGCCGCCGCCGCCGCGCGCGCGCGCGAAGCCGGGCTCGCGCCGCTCATCCTCGGCGATGCGCTGGAGGGCGAAAGCCGCGAACTCGGCACCGTGCTCGCCGGCATCGCGACCAGCGTGCGCCGGAACGGCCTGCCGCTGGCGCCGCCGGCGCTGCTGCTCTCGGGCGGGGAGACGACGGTGACGCTCGCCGCCGACGCCGCCCCCGGGCGCGGCGGGCGCAATACCGAATGCCTGCTCGGCCTCGCCATCGCGCTCGCGGGGGCTCCCGGCATTTTCGCCCTCGCCGGCGACAGCGACGGCATCGACGGCACCGAGGACGCGGCCGGCGCGATCATCACCCCCGACACCCTGGCCCGCGCCCGCGCCGGCGGGCTCGACCCGCGCGCTGTCCTCGCCGCGCATGACAGCTACGGCCTGTTCGCGGCGCTCGGCGATCTCGTCGTCACCGGCCCGACGCTGACCAACGTCAACGATATCCGCGCGATCCTGATCGCATGACGGGAAGGCCACAGACCGGATGATTTCACAGCCCCACCCCCATCTCCGCCGCCGCCGCCGCACCAAGATCATCGCCACCATCGGCCCGGCGAGTTCGACGCCGGAAATTCTGGCGCGGCTGTTCCAGGCCGGGGCGGACGTGTTCCGGCTCAATTTCTCGCACGGCACGCATGAGGACCACGCCGCGCGGATCCAGGCGATCCGCGCCCTGGAAGCGGAATTCGGTCGGCCGATCGGCATTCTCGCCGATGTCCAGGGGCCGAAGCTCCGCGTCGGGCGGTTCGGCGGCGGGCGTGTGCATCTACAGACCGGGCAGGAATTCCGCCTCGACCTCAACCCGACGCCGGGCAATTCCCGTCGCGTCGAATTGCCGCATCCGGAAATCATCGCCGCCGCGCGGATCGGCACCATGCTCCTGCTCGACGACGGCAAATTGCGCCTCCGCGTCACTCACACGCGCGATGATCATCTCGAGACCGAGATCGTGGTCGGCGGGCCGCTTTCCGACCGCAAGGGCGTCAATGTCCCCGATATCGTGCTGCCGATCCCGGCGCTCACCGCGAAGGACCGCGCCGATCTCGCCTTCGCCCTCGATCACGGCGCCGATTGCATCGGCCTCTCCTTCGTCCAGCGCCCCGAGGATGTCGCCGAGGCGCGCGAGATCGCCGCCGGGCGCGCCTGGATCATGACCAAGCTCGAAAAGCCGCAGGCGCTCGACAATCTCGACGCCATTCTCGCACTCTCGGACGCGGTGATGGTGGCGCGCGGCGATCTCGGCGTCGAATTGCCGCCCGAGGAGGTGCCGCTCGCGCAAAAGCGCATCATCAGCGCCGCGCGCGCCCTCGGCCGCCCGGTGGTGGTGGCGACACAGATGCTGGAGAGCATGATCAACGCGCCGGCGCCGACCCGCGCCGAGGCCTCCGACGTCGCGACGGCGGTGTTCGAGGGCGCGGACGCGGTGATGCTGTCGGCCGAGACCGCCGCCGGGCAATACCCGTTCGAGGCGGTGAACATCATGGACCGCATCGTCGCCCGCGTCGAGCGCGATCCCGGCTGGCGCGCGATCACCGAGGCCGCGCGCCCGGCGCCGGAGCACTCCTCCGCCGACGCCATCGCCGCCGCCGCCCGCGGCGTCGCCCACACCATCGGCGCGAAAGCGATCGCCGCCTTCACCTCCTCGGGCAGCACCGCGCTCCGCGTCGCCCGCGAGCGGCCCGATTGCCCGGTGCTCGGCCTCACCCCGGATGTCGCGACGGCGCGGCGGATGGCCTTCACCTGGGGGGTGCATGCGCTGATCACGCCGCTCACCCACTCCATGACCGAGACCGTTTCGCGCGCCGTCCGCCTCGTGCAGCAGGAGGGGTTCGCGCGGCCCGGCGAGGAGATCGTGGTGGTCGCCGGCATCCCCTTCGGCAAACCCGGCACCACCAACGCGCTCCGCGTCGCCAGCGTCAAATGAACGTGCCGAAATCCGGTTGATTTGGATCAAAGCCCTTTTACGCGGGGAAGTCCCCCATGCGTCGTGAGAGGTTTCGGGAAAGGCTTCGAAATGACCGCGGAGAGCTTCCCGGCGACGGTAATGCCCGATCCCGACTGGTGGCAGGCACTCTGGCCCCAACCCGGCCAGGTGCTCGCCGGCCTCGGGATCGCACCCGGCACGGGGATGGCCGTCGATCTCTGCTGCGGCGATGGCCTGTTCACCGCGCCGCTGGCGCGCCTGGCCCGGCATATCGTCGCCATCGACAACGATCCGCGGATGCTGGCCCTTGCACGGGAGAAAGTGGCGGCGGTCAGCGACGCTGGGGCCTGCGACTTCGTCGAAGGTGACGCCTACGACATCGCCAGGCTGGTGCGCCGCCCGGCGGATCTCGTGCTGATCGCGAACACTTTTCACGGCGTGCCTGACAAGGCACGGCTGGCCCGCGGCATTGCCGCCGTCCTGAAACCGGGCGGCTGGTTTATCGTGGTCAACTGGCACCGGCGCCCGCGCGAGGAGACGACCGTCCTCGGCCAGCGGCGCGGACCACGGACCGAGATGCGGATGACGCCGGAGGAAGTGGCGGCAGCGGTCGCCCCGGCCGGTTTTCGTCCAGCGCGCGTCGTCGAACTGCCGCCCTACCACTACGGCGCGATCTTCGAGAAACCGACCGCCTGAGGATTCGGCAACCGATGGAGAAAGCAATGTTCTGGCGAGGGCCAACATGGCGACAAAAAGCCGGCGCCGGGGTGGGCGCGACGATCGCGTTGGCGCCCATCTGGGCATGGGCGCAGACAACGGCCGAACCCTACGGATATGGGCCGGGCATGATGTCGGGCATGATGTGGGGATGGCCGGGCATGTTGTTCGGGCCAGTGTTCATGATCCTGCCGCTCGTCGTGGTGATCGTCGCCGTCGTCGTGGTGGTCCGTTGGATCGGCGGGCCATGGCATGCGGCGGGGCCGCCATACACCCCGCCGCCGAACCGGACGGCGCTCGATATCCTCAAGGAGCGTTTCGCCCGTGGCGAAATCGACCGGGACGAGTTCGAGGAGCGCCGCCGCCTGCTCGGAGACTGAGCCGGAAAAACCGCCTTGCGGGAGCCATCAGCGTCAAATGGCCCCGCTGATTCGACCGCAAGAAACCGAACGCGCCGCCTCGCGCGAGGCGCTAGGCAGGCTCCGCAACCGATCAGTGGAGCCTTTGCCATGGACACCACCCCCTCTTTCCGTATTCTCGGCCTCCCGGCCGAGCCATTCGCGCCGTTTTTCACGATGAGCGACGCCGAACTCGCCGCGCAGGGCGCGGTTCGCCGGATCGCCGACGACCGCGTTCCCGGCTATCCGTGCCGCGTCAGCCTCACCGACTCACATCCGGGCGATACCCTGCTGCTGATCAATCACGAGCACCATGCCGTCGACTCCCCCTACCGCATGCGATTCGCCATCTATGTGCGCGAAGGAGAGACGCGGTTCGACGCCGTGAACCAGGTTCCCGAGCAGCTTCGGCTTCGCACCCTTGCCGTCCGCGGCTTCGACGCGGCGGGGATGATGCGCGGCTGGGCCCTGGTCGACGGGCGCGAGGTCGAGACGGAGATCGCTCGCCTGCTGGCGGATAAGGAGACCGCCTATCTGCACATCCATTTCGCCGCCCCCGGCTGCTATGCGGCGAGGGTGGAGCGCGCATGAACGCTTTCCCCACCGAATCAGCCCGGAGAGACGCGGTCGCCGCCCGCGACCGGGCCGCCGACGGCGCCTTCGTCTATGCCGTCACCACCACCGGCGTCTATTGCCGGCCGAGCTGCCCGGCGCGGCGCGCCAAGCCCGAACATGTCCGCTTCTTCGCCACCCCGGCGCAAGCGGCGCGGGCCGGCTTTCGTCCCTGCCGCCGCTGCCGGCCCGACGCGCCGCCGGCTGTGAGCCGCCACGCGGCCGGGATCGAAGCCGCCTGCCGCCTG
>JAKCCP010000008.1 GCA_021841985.1 Pseudomonadota bacterium
GCTTGCATGACTGCGCGCTGCGGCTCGCGGATCGTCGCGGCGACGGCGCCAGGGCGCGGCTGGAGGAGGGGCTGCCGACCGGAACCCTGCTCGAATTCGCCTATGGCGGCCCATGGGCGGCGCTCGGCGCGGGACCGGCGCGGCTGCTCCGCTTCCTCTCGCCGCGCGATCTCACCGCGGCCGACGGATGATCGCCGCCGGGGCCGCGGCGGAACACGATCCCCGGCCGGGACCGGATGCCGCCGTGGCGCGGCTCGACCTCGTCCTCGCCCCGGACATTGCGCCCCGGCTAAGCCGCGCGGCGGGATTTCGGGCGCTCGGGCTGCGCGGCGGGCGCTGGGCGCGTCTCGCCGAGATCTGGGGCCTCGGCGCCGAGGGCGAGGCGATCGGCGCCGGGCCGGGTGCCGCGCTCCCGCCCGAATGCCTCGTCTTCGGCGGCGTGATCGGCCGCCGTCGGCGCTATGTGAGCCGCGCCGTGCCCGGGCTCGCGCTCGAAATCGCCGCCGGCGCATTCGTCGCCGGCGCTGGCGGCGGGCGATTCTTTCGCCTGACGCTGACCGGGCCGGCGCTTGCGGTCGCGGCGGCGGCGCGGGCGCTCGCCGAAGATCTCCCGCTTGTCGCGCTCCCGGCGTCGCTTCCCGCTTTTGCCGCCCATCGCGCCCTCGGCGTCGCTCTGCCGCATCCCGCCGATCCGACCGCCGGGCTGGAGGCGGCGACCCCGCTCGCGCTCGCCGCCGGCCGGATCCTCGCCGCGCGCGGGGCGGTTCTGCGCGCCCATCTCGCCGCGCTCCCGCTCGTGCCGGGGCCGGCCAGCAACGAAAACGCTCACGAGCCCGTGCATCAAACCCGCGTCGCCCTTCGCCGGCTGCGCGCCGCCATTGCCGCCTTCGCGCCGGTTTGCGCGCCGATGCTCGCCGAACTCCGCCAGAGCCTGCGCGGTTTCGGCCATGTTCTCGGCCCGGCGCGGGAATGGGACGTGTTCATGGCCGAGATCGGGCGCGATCTCACGCGGGCCTTCCCCGATGATCCGGCGCCGCCGCATCTGCTGTCGGTGGCGAGGGCGCGCTGGCACGACGCCTATGCGGCGCTCGGCGCGTGGCGCGCGGGGGACGAGGCGCGCCGGCTCGACGTCATGCTGGCGATCCTGCCGCTGCTCGTCATGCCCCCGGAAAACGGTGAGGCAGCGCCAAGTTTTGGTGCGTTTGCCGGTGCCCGGCTGGAACGGCGCGCCCGCAAGCTCCGCCGGGTGACGACACTGGCCGAACTGGGGCCGGAATTGCTCCATCGTCTGCGGCTGGACGCCAAGCGGCTCCGCTATCTCGGGGAAATTTTCGCGCCCTGCTTTCCGCCTCGGCGCATGGCGCGCTTCCTCCGCCGCCTGACGGTGCTGCAGGATTGGCTGGGGACGATCAATGACGTGGCCACCACCGCGCGCCTGGTGCGCGAACTCACCCCCGATTGCGCCCTCGCCTCTCCCCCCTTCGCCGCCGGTTTCGCGGTCGCGCAAGGGATGGCGCTCGGTCTCGCCGCCGCCGGCGTGCCGCGCGCGACCGGGAAAGCGGCGCGGGCCTTGCTGCGTTTACAGGCGCTTAAACCGTTCTGGCTATAATCACGAACTTTTGCTGCATCTGCGAAGGTTGCGTTGGCGGGGTTTTCATTCTTATCTACGCCTCCTGCACCGGCCCGATAGCCGATAAGCCAACAATCGCGCGGCCCGCGCCGCCAATGGGGATATAGTCATGAGCAACGCCGCCAAGGGTTCCGCCGTCATCACCATTCCTGGCCATAATCAGAATGCGGAACTGCCCATGCTCGCGGGCACGATCGGCCCCGAAGTCCTCGATATCCGCAAGTTATACAACGAACTCGGTGTCTTCACCTTCGATCCCGGCTATGGCGGCACGGCGTCCTGCGAGAGCAAGATCACCTATATCGACGGCGACGAGGGGGTGTTGCTCTATCGCGGCTACCCGATCGAGCAGTTGGCCGAGCATTCGACCTTCCTCGAAGTCGCCTGTCTGCTGCTCAACGGTGAACTCCCCAATGACGCCGAATTCGCCGAGTTCGAGCGTGGCGTCACCCGCCATACCATGCTGCACGAGCAGTTGCGCAGCTTCTTCAACGGATTCCGGCGCGACGCGCATCCGATGGCGGTGCTGTGCGGCGTGGTCGGCGCCCTGTCCGCCTTCTATCACGACAGTCTCGACATCAATAATCCCGAGCATCGCCGCATCAGCGCCTTCCGCCTGATCGCCAAGGTGCCGACGATCGCTGCCTGGACTTATAAATATTCGATCGGCCAGCCGTTCATGTATCCGCGCAACGATCTCTCGTTCGCCGAGAATTTCCTCTATATGATGAACGCGGTGCCGGCCGAGCCGTTCAAGGTCAATCCCATTCTCTCGCGGGCGATGGATCGGATTCTGATCCTGCACGCCGACCACGAGCAGAACGCCTCGACCAGCACGGTTCGCCTCGCCGGTTCGACCGGGGCCAATCCGTTCGCCTGCATCGCCGCCGGGATCGCCAGCCTCTGGGGCCCGGCGCATGGCGGCGCCAATGAGGCGGTTCTGAAAATGCTCGAGGAGATCGGCCATGTCGATCACATTCCCGAGTTCATCGACCGCGTCAAAGACAAGAACAGCAATGTCCGGCTGATGGGCTTCGGCCACCGCGTCTACAAAAACTACGACCCACGCGCCAAGATCATGCAGCGCACCTGCCACGAAGTGCTCGGCGAACTCGGCGTCAAGGACGACCCGCTGCTCGATCTCGCCATCGAGCTGGAGCGGATCGCGCTCAGCGACGAGTATTTCATCTCGAAAAAACTCTACCCCAACGTCGATTTCTATTCCGGCATCATCCTCAAGGCGATGGGTTTTCCGACCAGCATGTTCACGGTTCTGTTCGCGGTCGCGCGCACCGTCGGCTGGATCAGCCAGTGGAAGGAAATGATCGAGGATCCCTCGCAGCGCATCGGCCGCCCGCGGCAGCTTTATACGGGGGCTCCGATGCGCGATTTCGTGCCGCGCAACCGCCGCGACTGATGTTCCCGGAACGGGCAGCGCCAGCGGCACTGCCCAACGGGTAAAAGTTTTTTGGTTCTTTTTTACAAAAAAGAACCGATTTCTTGTCAACTCGTCGCGTGAGTGACGAACTTGGTATTGAAATAAGCCTCGATCGCGTCGGTGCCGCCTTCCGAGCCGAAGCCCGAATCCTTGATGCCGCCGAACGGCACTTCGGGGAGGGCGAGGCCGTGATGGTTGATCGACATCATGCCCGCTTCCACGCGCTCTCCGATCATCGCCGCGGTCCGCGCCGAACTCGTATAGGCGTAGGACGCAAGCCCATAGGGCAGCCGATTCGCTTCCGCGATCGCTTCCTCGGGCTCGCGGAACGGGCGGAGGATGGCGACCGGGCCGAAGGGTTCCTCGTTCATGATGCGCGCCTCCAGCGGCACGTCGGTCAAAACGGTCGGGGCGAAAAAATACCCTTTATTCCCCACCCGCTCGCCGCCGGTCCTGACCTTGGCCCCCTTCTGCGCCGCGTCCTGGACGAGGGCTTCCATCGCCTGCACCCGCCGCGCGTGGGCGAGTGGGCCCATCCGTGTCGTCTTGTCCAACCCGTCGCCGAGCTTGAGCGCCTTGGCGGCGGCGACGAATCCCTCGACGAAACGGTCATAGACCGCTTCCTGGATCAGAAACCGGGTCGGCGCGACGCAGACCTGCCCGGCATTGCGGAATTTATTGGCGCTCAGGATCGAGACCGCGCGGTCGAGATCGGCGTCATCGAAAACGATCGCCGGGGCGTGCCCGCCAAGCTCCATGGTGATCCGTTTCATATGCTGCCCGGCGAGGGCGGCGAGCTGCTTGCCGACCGCGGTCGAGCCGGTGAAGGAGATTTTGCGGATCACCGGATGCGGAATGAGATATGCCGAAATCTCCGCCGGCACGCCAAAGACCAGGTTGACCACCCCCGGCGGCACGCCGGCATCGGCGAAGGCGCGGATCAGCGCGGCGCAGGACGCCGGCGTCTCCTCCGGCCCCTTGACGATGATCGAACAGCCGGCGGCCAAAGCGAGCGAGATTTTCCGCACCGCCTGGTTGATCGGGAAATTCCACGGCGTGAAGGCGGCGACCGGCCCCACCGGCTCCTTGAAGGTGAGCTGATGGACGCCCTCGGCGCGGCCGGGGATCACCTGGCCGAAGCTCCGCCGGCCTTGTTCGGCGAACCAGTCGATGAGATCGCCGGCGAGAAGGGTCTCGCCCCGCGCCTCGGCGAGTGGCTTGCCCTGCTCCATGGTCATCAGCGGCGCGATGGCGTCGGCGCGTTCGCGCATCAGGTCGGCCGCCTTGCGCATCACTTTCGCCCGTTCATAGGGGGTTTTGCGGCGCCAGACCGCAAAGCCGTGCGCGGCGGCGGCCAATGCCGCGTCGAGATCGGCGCGTCCGGCATGGGCGACGTCGCCGATCGCCTCGGCGGTCGCCGGGTTGAGGACGGCGATGCGCCGGCCATCGGCGCTTGAGCGCCACTCGCCGGCGATGAAGAGTTCGGTCAGGTTCGGATACATTCTTGTCTCCCTCGGATCATGTCTCGATGTCAGGCGATCGGCGGGCGCGCCGAGGCGTTCGCCCGGGCGCGCAGGCTGCCTGCGATGCCGGCGGGAAAGAACGTGACCACCAGCACGAAGATCAGCCCGAGCCAGAGCAGCCAGCGCCCGGGATCGAGCAGCGCCGGCGCGAGCACGATCCCCCGCGCCGCCGCCGCCAGCGCCGCGAGCCCCGGTTGCAGGTAATATTGCGCCAGAACCATCACCGTGGCCCCTATCGCCGCGCCATAAAGCGTGCCCATGCCGCCGATCACCACCATCAGCAGAATATCGATCATCAGCGAAAAGGAAAGCGTCGTATCTGGATTGGTATAGCGTAGCTGCATCGCCATCATCGCCCCGGCCAGCGCGGCGAAGCCGGCGGCCAGCGCGCTCGCCAGGGCGCGATGGAAAATCGTCTGATAGCCGAGCGCCTCGGCGCGGAACGGGTTTTCGCGAATCGCCTGCAAAACCCGCCCGAACGGCGAATTGACGATGCGCAGCAGCACGAGAAAAGACGCCAGCGTGACAGCGAAAATCAGATAATAGGCGATCACCGGGCCACTGATGCGCAGGCCGAGGACGGGAGCCACGAAAGGGTGAAAACCGGGCGCGATCAGGCGCGGGACGGAAAAGGTGAGGCCATCCTCGCCGCCGGTGAGGCCGCGCCACTCGCTCGCCAGAACCTGCGTGAAGCGGGCCAGCGCGAGCGTGATCATGGAGAAGAAAATCGCCCGCACGCGGAGCGAAAGCAGCGCCATCGCCAGCGCCAAGGCGACCGAAACCGCGATCCCCGCCGCCGCCCCGAGGATAAGCGCGAGCCAGCCGCCCCCGCCGCTCAAGGCGATCGCGACACCGTAGGCGCCGAGGCCGAAAAAACTCGTCTGCGCGAAGGAGACGATGCCGGTATAGCCGAGCAGGAGATCATAGCTCGCGGCAAGGACGATGAAGATCAGAATCCGCGCGGCCACCGCGAGCGCCTTGGTGCCCGGGAGCAGAAACGGCGCGAAGGCGAGCGCGAGCAAAAGTGCCGCCAGGAGGGCTGCAAGCAGCCAATGCCCGGGGTGATCATGGGAGAGGAGCCGCATCACGCGCCATCCATCGGCAACAGCCCGCGCGGCCGCCACAACAGAACCGCCAGCATCAGCGCGATATCGGTGCCGAGCGCGAGCTTCGGCGCCAGGAACCCGACGTAATTATTGGCGAGCCCCAACAGGAGCGCGGCCAGAAAGCATCCGCTGACCGAGCCGAGACCGCCGATGATGACGACGATGAAGATCAGAATGATGATGTCCGCGCCAAGATCGGCGGTGACCATCCCGGCATAGAGCGCCCAGACCACGCCGCCCAAAGCGGCGAGCGCGGTGCCGGCGGCAAAAACCAGGCGAAACAGGCGTTCGGCGCGAAACCCGAGCGCCTCCACCATCTCCCGGTTCTCCACCGAAGCCCGGATCAGCAACCCGAGCCGGGTGCGATTAAGGGCGAGATGGGTCGCGGCATAGACCAGAAGGCCGAGCAGACAAACCATGAGCCGATAGCGTTCGAGCGCCGCGCCGGCGATGATGAAACCGCCGCGCAAGGCCTCCGGCCGCGGCAAGGCGAGAGGCTCGGCGCCAAACAGCACGATCATCACCTGCTGCAAAATGATGCCGCCGCCGACGGTGACCAGAATCTGGCGGAGCGGCGCCCCGGCGACGCGGCGAATGAGCAGGCGCTCGAACACCAGCCCCAACCCGCCGCCCGCCGCCGCCGCCGCCGCCAGCGCCAGCGCGACCACGCCGAGCGCCGCGGCGACGCCGCCTCCCGCGATCGGCAGGGCGGTGAGCACGGCGACGGCGATGAAGGCGCCGAGGGTCACGAACCCACCATGGGCGAAATTGAGCACATCCATCAGGCCGAAAATCAGGGTCAGGCCGATGGCGGCGAGAAACAGCATGCAGCCCACGGCGAGGCCGGCGACGGTGAGGGTGAGCCAGGCGGAGAATTTCATCGCCGCCAAGGCCAGCGCCATCAGCGCCGGCAGCACGAGATAGGGCAGGGGGTCGCGGCTCTGGCGCGAAATCGGGGTCATTGATGGCTCGCCAGGCTGAGGCCGAGCAGTCGGGTCTGCAAGGCAATATCCGCGGCCAGCGCCGCCATCTCGCCACGATACACGATGCGCCCATCCTCCATCACCGCGACATGATCGCCAAGTGCCTGCGCCATGGCGAAATTCTGCTCGACCAGCAGGATCGTGGTGCGGGCGCGCTTGAGGCTGGCGAGGGCCTCGGTGAGTTGCGCAACCATCACCGGCGCGAGGCCCTTGCTCGGCTCGTCGATGATCAGCAGGCGATGCTCGGTGGCGATGGCGCGCCCGATCGCGAGCATCTGTTTTTGCCCGCCCGAAAGCGTGCCGGCGCGCGCCTGCCATTTCTGGGCGAGCACCGGAAACGCCGCCATCACCGCGTCCAGCCGCGCCGGTTGCGGATCGCCGCGCCAGTCCGCGAGACGAAAATTCTCGGCGACCGTCAGTGTCGTGAACACGCCCATGTTCTCGGGCACATAGGCGATCCCGAGACGCGCGATATCCGGGGTCGCGTGCCCCGTGATCTCGGCGCCGGCGAAGCGGATCGCGCCATGCGAGGCGCGCCAGAGCCCGATGATGGTGCGGAGCGACGTCGTTTTGCCGGCGCCGTTGCGGCCGAGCAACACGCTGACCCGCCCCTCCGGCACCGCGAGATCGACGCCGTGCAGAATGTGATAGCGGCCGATATGCGTATGCACGCCGGCAAGTTCGAGAAGTGGCATTGCCTCGGCCATGGGTCAGCCGCCATCGCCGCCGGCGCGGCCGAGATAGGCGTCTTGCACGATCGGCAGCGCCATCACCGCCTCCGGCGCGCCATCGGCGACCATGCGCCCCTGATGGAGCACGATCACCCGGTCGGCGAGCGCGCGAATGACGTCCATCTTGTGTTCGACGAGCAGCACAACCTTGTCCTGCGCGCGCTTGATGGCGGCGATGAGAGCGAGCACCGGCGGCACTTCATCGACGCTCATCCCCGCGGTCGGCTCATCGAACATGAAAACATCCGGCTTTTGCGCCAGCAAAAGCGCGACCTCGAGCTTGCGCTGATCGCCGTGGCTGAGCGCGCTCGCCGGAAAGCGCGCGCGCGCGCGCAACCCCACGGTCTCGAGCAGTTCAGCACTCCGCGCATTGAGATCATGATGATCGGAGGCCAGGCTGAGCAGGCGGAAATCGCGTCGCGCCTCGGCCTGCACCGCGAGGCGGACATTTTCGAAGACGGTCAACGCCGGAAACAGATTGGTGAGCTGAAAGGCGCGGCCGAGACCGCGTCGCGCCCGCGCCGGCACCGAGAGGCGCGTGATGCGCGCGCCTTTGAGCCAGACCTCGCCGGCACTCGCCCTGATCTGGCCCGAGATCAGGTTGAAGAACGTCGTCTTGCCGGCGCCGTTCGGGCCGACGATCGCGGTCAGCGTGCCGGGAAAAAACGCCGCCGAGACACGATCGACCGCGACCTCGCCACCGAACCGGACGGAGAGATCCTCGGTGCGCAGAACCGCCGCGCTCGCGTCCATTTCAGCGGCCGTTCTGGATCGGCACCTGCATCTCCTCGATGGTGAATTCATGCGTGAGTTTCGGCACCGCCCAGGCGACATCCGGCTCGACCGCGATGCGGAACCCGTACATCGATTGCAGCGCCTGATGATCCTGTGGCCGGAAGATCATTTTTCCCTTTGGTGTATCGAAGGCGAGCCCCTCCATCGCCGCGATCAGGGTTTCGCTATCGGTCTTGCCGTGGGTTTTCTCGACCGCCGCGACCACCGCCATCGCCGCCGCCATGCCGCCGCAGGTGAAGAAATCCGGCGGCTGATGGAAGCGCTTTTCATGCTCGGCGACCAGCCAGTCATTGGCGGGGTTTTTCGGAATGTCGTAATAATAGTAGGTGGCGCCTTCGAGGCCGGGAAACGCCTTGTAGGCGACCAGGGCGGGGAGGATATTGCCGCCGGTCGCCACCCGAATGCCGAGCCGCGCCGGGTCCATCGCCTTGATCGCGCTCAGCGGATCGCCGCCGCCGGCCCAGATCACCCAGATGATCTTGTCGCCTTTTTCATTGGCGAGACTGTCGAAAATCCGCTGCAAGGGCGCGGTGAAATCGGTGGTGGCGGGGGGCGCGTATTCCTCATGCACGAGATGCGCGCCGGTCGCGGCGAGAGCGGCGCGGAAAGCGGCGACGCCGTCATGGCCGAAGGCGTAATCCTGCGCCAATGTCGCGACCGTCACCCCGGGCTTGCCGATCGCGAGCGCGTTGGCGATGGCGTCTTGCGAGGAGTTGCGACTGGTGCGGAAAATATAGCGGTTCCACTTCGCGCCGGTGATGCTGTCGGCGACGGCGGGCTCGACGATCAGGATCTTCTTGTAATCCTCGGCGACCGGCAGCATCGCGAGCGCGACGGCGGAACTGGTGCCGCCGACGGCGAGATCGACATCGTCGTCGCCATAGGCCTCGGCGAGCAGATTGCGCGCGACATCGGGCTTGGTCTGACTATCTTTTTCGATCACCTCGATCTTGCGCCCGGCGACCGTCATGGTGCCGTGGGTCGCGTATTCGAGGCCGAGCTGAAACCCGGTTGCGGATTGCTTGGCATAGGCTTCGAGCGGCCCGGTGCGGTCCTCGATCAGCGCGATGCGAAGCGGTTTTTCCTCGGCGCGGACGATCCCGGATACCAGGCTCGCGCAAAACAACGCCAAAAGACCGACCCAAACCCGTCTCATCATGATGTCCTCCGAAAAATCATCCCGCGCAAGCGGGGTTGGCCGGCAGAAACGCGCTATCGCCTGCGATCGTCGCCAGCTTCTGATAGTAATCCCAGGGCGCGTGGCTTTCTTGCGGCGTTTTCACGCGATAGAGCGTGAGATCATAGATCACCCGGCCATCCTCGCGGACGCGCGCCGGATGGCCGAAATAATCGACCGGCCGCGCTCGCATGGCGCGATTGACGGCGAGCGCGTCGCTGGTTTTGGCGCTCTCGCAGGCCCGAAGATAATGCCGTGTCGCGATGTAGATCGCGGCCTGGTTCTTGGTCGGCATCGCGTGCCGCGCCGCTTTGAAACGCGCGCCGAATTGCCGCGCGCTCGCGCTCTGGTCCCAGTAAAATCCGGCGGAAAACGTGAGCCCCTGGGTCAGGTCGAGGCCGAGCGCGTTGATATCGGTGATGTAGGTGAGGAAGCCCACGATCACCGTTCCCTTGGCGCCAAGAAGGCCGAATTCGCGCGCCTGCTTGATGAGGTTGACGAGATCGCCGCCGACCGAGGCAAGCCCGATCGCGGTCGCCCCCGAGGCCCGCGCCTGGAGCAGAAACGGCGCGAAATCGGTCGCGCCGATCGCATGACGCGCGGCGCCGAGCACCTGGCCGCCATTGGCCGTGATCACCGCGCTCGCGTCGCGCTGCAAAGCGCGGCCGAAGGCATGATCGACGGTGATGAAAAACCAGCTTTTGGCGCCGCCATCGAGCACCGCTTTTGCCGTCCCCGCCGTCAGCGCGTGGGTATCATCGGCCCAATGGGTGCTGACCGGCGTGCAGAATTTCGCGGTGAGATCGGCGGTCGCGGCGGCGGTGATCATCACCGTTTTCTGTCGCTGCTTTGCCACTTCCTGCACCGCGAGCGCGATCGCGGTCACCGGCACACCCATCCTC
>JAKCCP010000147.1 GCA_021841985.1 Pseudomonadota bacterium
CGAGGCCGCGCCGCACCTCCGCGAGATCCGCGGGAGCGCCGAGGCATAGCCGCAGCCCCTCCGGCGCGGGCGCGCCGGGGATGACGAGCGGCGGCGCCAGCACCACACCTTGCGCCGCCGCCGCGGTGACGATCTCGGCCGCGGCGCCGGTGGTCGGCAGCCAGAGGTGAAACCCGATCGTTCCGGGAAAGCGGGCGTGGCGGCCGAGAATGTTCTGGGCGAGCCGCCAGCGCTCGGCGGCGAGGATCCGCTTTCTTGCCGCCTGCGCCCTGACCCCGCCGCTCCGCAGGAGATGCGCGGCGGTCGCGGTCAAGAGCGGCGAGGCCATCCAGCCGGTGCCGCGCAACGCCGTGTTGACCCGGCCGCGCAGCGCCTCGGGGGCGGCGAGCACGCCGACGCGAAGCCCCGGCGCCAGGCATTTGGCGAGGCTGCCGACATAGGCGACCCGCTCCGGCGCCAGGGTCGCCAGCGCCGGGCCGGCCGCCGGGGCGAGAAAGGCGTAGACGTCGTCCTCGATCGCCCAGGCATCGTGGCGGCGCAGCACCGCGACGATCGCTTCCCGCCGCGCCGCCGACATCACCGCGCCGGTCGGCGTCTGCAGGGTCGGCATGCAATAAAGCGCGCGGGCGCCGGTTGCGGCGAAAGCTTCATCCAACGCCGCCGGCACCAGCCCCTCGGCGTCCAGCGCGACGCCGTGCAAGCGGTGGCCGAAGCGCGCGGCGATGCCGGCGATGCCGGGATAGGTGACGGCTTCGACGAGCACCGTATCGCCCGGCGCCAGCGCCGCCATCAGGGCAAGCGCGATGCCGTGCTGGGCGCCGTTGCAGAGCACGATCCCGGCGGCGGGAAAGGGGCGGCCGAGATCCTCGGCGAGCCAGGCCGCCATCGCCGCGCGATGCGCCGGAACGCCGGCATGGGGGAGATAATCGAGCAGCGTCGCGACCTCGCCGCTCGCCGCCACTTTCGCCATGGCGGCGGCGATCAGCGGGCCGGCGCCGCTTTCGGGCGGGGTGTTGAGGCTCATATCCACCATCGCCGCGCCGCCCACCGCCGGCCGCGCCGCAGCGGTGGCGCTGACATAGGTGCCGCGCCCGACCTCGCCGGCGATCAGGCCGCGCCGCGCCGCTTCGGCGTAAGCCTTGGCGACGGTGCCGACCGAGAGGCCGAGCCGCTCCGCCATTTCGCGCTGCGGCAGAATCCGTGTGCCGGGCGTGATCGCGGCGGCGGCGAGATCGGCCGCCAGCGCCTCGACGATGGCGAGATAAGCGGGGCCATGCCGTCCCGAGCGTCCTCCCGAGCGTCCCCCCCCTTGGAGCCGGGGCAGCCAGGGGGGGGCGGCCGGCGATGCCTCGGGAAGCCCGGTTTCGGTGACGCTGTCGGTTCGGCCATCTTCGGTCATGCCGGATCGTTCTCCCCGCCCCTGGTCATCGGCCTCAGGCGCCTCATCAATTGCATCATTAAAAATGAGCATAAACCAGATTGCTCTAGTGCGATATTGACCGCAAGGCCGCTCTGCCCTAGCGTTTTCTGGTCCATGCGCCGCCATCACGGGGGCGGTGAAAACAGGGGAAACGTCAGGGCAATGCCCCGCCGGGATGATTGCGTGCGATGAAGCCGGTTCCTTTCGAGTACCGGCGCGCCGGCTCGGTCGCCGAGGCCTGCGCCTGGCGCGCCGAGGATCCCGAGGCGGTGCTGATCGCCGGCGGCCAGACGCTGATGCCGATGCTCGCGATGCGCCTGGTGCGGCCGACGCGGGTGATCGATATCGCGCGCATCCCCGATCTCGACGCCATCCGGGTGGCGGCGGACCACGTCCTGCTCGGCGCCACCACGCGCCAGGCGGCGGCGGAGCGGAGCCGGATCGTTGCCAAGGAAGTGCCGCTGCTCGCCCGCGCCCTGCCCTGGATCGGCCATCCGCCGACGCGAAGGCGCGGCACCATCGGCGGGTCCATCGCCAATGCCGATCCGGCGGCGGAAATCCCGCTCGTCGCGGTGGCGCTGGGGGCGGAGATCATGATCGCCGGGGCCGCGGATGGCACGGCGTCGCTCCCGGCGGCGGCGTTTTTCCTGGCCCCGATGGTCACCGCACTCCCCGCCGGCGCGATGGTCACCGGCCTCCGCTTTCCGCGCCCGGCGCGGCGGCGCTTTGGCACCGGCTTCGCCGAAATCGCCCGCCGCCATGGCGATTTCGCCCTCGCCGCGGCGGCGGTGACGCTCATGCTCGACGAGGCGGGCGCCATCGACATGATTTCGGTCGCGATCGGCGGGGCGGCGCCGGTGCCGACGCGGCTCGATCTCGCCGCCCTGATCGGCACGCGGCCGACGGAGGATGCCATCGCGGCGGCGCTGGCGGCGGCGCTGGCGCCGCTCGAAATGATGGCCGACGGACACGCCTCCGGCGCCTATCGCCGGCGTGCGGCGGCGCGGCTGGCGCGCGCCGCGATCGCCGAGGCGCGCAGCGAAGCCGCCGGACGGGAGGGAACCGATGACCACGCTGCCTCTTGAGGTCAATGGTCGCGCCTGGTTGGTCGAGGTGGAGGACCGCGCGTCGCTGCTCGATTGCCTCCGCGATGTGCTCGGCCTGCACGGCACCCATGCCGGGTGCGAGCACGGGGTTTGCGGCACCTGCACGATATTGCTCGATGGCGCGCCGGTGCGCGCCTGCCTGATGCTCGCGGCCCAGGCCGACGGCCACGCCATCACCACGATCGAGGGGGTCGCCCCGCGCCCGGGCGAGATGTCGCTGGTGCAGGATGCGTTCTGCGAGACGCACGGCCTGCAATGCGGCTATTGCACGCCGGGGATGGTGCTGACCGCGGAAGCGCTGCTGGCCGCCAACCCGGCGCCGAGCCGGGCGGAGATCATCGCGGCGATCTCGGGCAATCTCTGCCGCTGCACCGGCTATGGCCAGATCGTCGAGGCGATCCAGCTTGCCGCCGAGCGGCGGCGCGGCGCCAATATCCCGGCCGTTGAGACGGCGCCATGACCGCACCCCTCCTCCGCGGCCCGTTCCGCTATGTCGGCCACAAGCGGCGGGTGCGTGAGGATCGCCGCTTCGTCACCGGCGCCGGGCGCTATGCCGCCGATCTCGCTTTGCCGGGGACGCTGCATGTCGTCCCGGTGCTGTCCGAGCATCCGGCGGCGCGCCTCCTCGCGATCGAGACCGAAGCCGCGCTCGCTCTCCCCGGGGTGCGCGCCGTGCTCACCGGCGCGGCCCTGGCCGCCGCGATCGATCCGCTGATGAACGGCGCCCATACGCCGGCGGTGCGGCGCTATCCGCTCGCCGTCGGGCGGGTGCGCTATGTCGGCGAATGGGTCGCGGCGGTGATCGCCGAGAGCCGGGCGATCGCCGAGGATGCGCGCGAGCTGGTGCGGGTGGACTACGAGCCGACGCCCTTCGTGCTCGATGGCGAGACGGCGATGCGGCCGGAGGCGCCGCTGGTCCATCCCGATCACGGCTCGAACGTGCTCCTCGACCGGCGCTTCGTCTGGGGCCCGGTCGATGACCTGTTCCGGGAGGCGGCGCATCGTCTCGCCTATCGCCTCGCCTGGGGGCGGAGTTCGACGGTGCCGCTCGAGACCTTCGCCGTCACCGCGCGCTGGGACGAGGCGCAAGAGACGCTCGATGTCTGGGCCTCGATCCAGATGCCGAAATTCCCCGACCAGATCGCCCGCGCCCTCCGCCTGCCCGGCAACGCCGTCCGCGTCCATTACGATGTCGATGTCGGCGGCAGCTACGGCGTCAAGCGCGGCATCAAGCACGCGGTGCTGGTCGGGTTTCTCGCCCGCCATCTCGCCGCCCCGGTGCGTCTCGTCGAGGACCGGCTGGAGAACATGACCGGCGGCGACATGCAGGGGCCGGAGCGGGTGTTCGATGTCGAACTCGCCTTCGATGCCGATGCCCGCATCCGCGCCATGCGCATGCGCGCGCTCGACAATGTCGGCGCCTATGCCGGGCGCTCGCCGTTTCAGCTCGGCAAGCCGATCGGCGCCATCGTCGGGCCGTATCGGATCGAGGCCGTCGCCTACCACGCGCTTGCCGTCGTCACCCACAAGACGCCCGAGGAAGCGGTGCGCGGCTTCGGCCAGGCGCCGACCAATTACGCCATCGAGACCGGGATCGACCGCGTCGCGGCCAGCCTCGGCCTCGACCGGATCGAGGTGCGGCGGCGCAATTTCATCGGCGCCGCGCAGTTTCCCTATCTCATCCCCTCCGGCACCCGCTATGACAGCGGCGATTATCACGGGCTTCTCGACAAGCTGCTGCGGGCCGCCGAACGCGCCGATTCTTCCGGAGCCGATATTTTCGCCGAGCGCGAGCGCCTGCGCGCCACCGGCCAGCTCGCCGGGATCGGCATCGCATCCTGCCTCGAACCCTCCGGCGGCAATTCCGCCTTCGAGCCGCTGCTCAACGAGCACAACCGCACCACGACCTGGATGGAGAGCTGCCGCGTCATGGTGGACGCGCTCGGGGCGGTCACGGCGACGATGCACACCACCAGCGCCGGGCAGGCGCATGAGACTCTGGTCGCCGTCGCCATCGCCGAGATCCTCGAAATCCCGCCCGAGCGCATCCGCGTCGTGCGCCCCGACAGCCTCGCGGCACTCCCCTCCAACAGCCCGGTCGGGAGCCGGATGGCGATCATGCTCGGGGGTGCCGCGGTCGGCGCGGCGCGCAAGCTCAAGGACAAGCTGCTCGCCATCGCCGCCCATGACCTCGCCGTGGCGATGGCGGATTTGCGCTATCGCGAGGGCGATATCAGCGCCCCCGACGGGCGCGCCCTCGCCTGGCTCGACCTCGTCGCCATCGCCCATCGCGAATTCTTCCGCATGCCGCAGGGTATGGAGCCCGGGCTCGCCGCCAGCGCCGTCTATCAGGTGCCGACCGGCGGCGCGCTGCCCGTGGACGGGCGGGTGCAGATGTATCCCTGCCATTCCTTCGAGCTGCATCTGGTGCTGGTCGCGATCGATCCGGTGCTCGGCCGGCCGGAATTGCGGCGCTATCTCATCGGCCATGATTGCGGCCAGGTGATCAGCCCGGATGTCGTGCGCGGGATGACGCTCGGCGGCATCGCGCATGGCATCGGCGCCGCCCTGCTCGAGGAATTCAGCTATGATCCGGCGACCGGCCAGCCGACCGCGGTGAGCTTCATGGACTATCTGCTGCCCGGCGCCGCCGAGGTGCCGGAGGTCGAGATCGTGCATCAGACGACACCCTCGCCGCTCACCGTGTTCGGCCAGAAGGGGAGTGGCGAGAGCGGCTATCTCGGCGCCGCCGCCGCCATCGCGAGCGCCGTCAACGACGCGCTGGCGCCGCTTGCGCTCCGCATCGACCGCCTGCCGATCCGCCCCGCCGATCTCTCCGACCTCATCGCCGCCGCCGAGACCAGAACCCAGGAACGCCCATGATCATCGATTGCCACGGCCATCTCGTGCCGCCCGCGCTGCTCGCCGAAATCGCCGGCCGCGCCGGGGAATTTCCCTCGCTCCGCCTCGCCGAGGGAGACGGCGGCTTCGGGTTTGCCTTCGCCGGCGGGAAACCGACGCGCCCGGTCTCGCCACCGCTTCAGGATACCGGGAAGCGCCGCGCCTGGATGGCCGAACACGGCATCGACCGGCAGGTGGTCGGCGGCTGGCTCGACATGTTCGGCTATGAACTGCCCGCCTTCGAGGGGGTCGCCTGGTCGCGGCTGATCAACCGCCATCTCGCCGCCGCCGCCGAAGCGGACCGGCATGTCGTGCCGCTGGCGACGGTGCCGCTGCAAGACGGCACTGCTGCGGCCGAGATGCTGGACGAGGCGATGGCGGCGGGCTTTCCCGGCGTCATGATCGGCACCCAGCCCAAGGGGATCGGCGGCGTGCTCGATGATCCCCTGCTCGCGCCGTTCTGGGCGATGGCGGATCGCCGGCGGGCCGTCGTCTTCATCCATCCGGTGTTCGAGAGCGGTGACGCCCGGGTGCATGACTACGGCATGGCCAATGCCGTCGGCCGCGTCACCGACACCATGATCGCCGTCGCGCGGCTGCTATTCGCCGGCATTCCCGCCCGCCATCCCGGCGCCAGGATCGTCTGCGCGGTGGGGGGTGCGGCACTTCCCGCCATTCTCGGCCGGCTTCGCACCAATCACGCGCTCGACCCGACGCTCGCCGATCCCGAGGCCAATCTTCGCGCGCTCTGGTTCGATACCATCGTCCAGGACGCGCCGACGCTCCGCTTCATCGCCGAGACCGTCGGCGTCGGGCGGCTGATGATGGGCTCGGATCACCCGTTCCCGATCGGCGATCGCGCGCCGCGCCGGATCATCGCCGCGGCCGGGTTCGACGCGGCGACGCAGGCGGCGATCGAAGGCGAAACCGCGCAGCGCGTCTTCGGCCTCGCCGGAACCAAGGGATGACGGCGCGCGCGCGCCAAACCGGGTGCCGCGCGCTCGGCCGCCGCCACTTGCTTGCCAGCGGCGCGGCTCTGGCGGGCGCGGCGAAGCTGATCGGCAAGGCGCGGGCGGCGGTGCCCCGTCTCCGCATGGTGATTTTCAGCACGCCCTCGCTCGGCGCGTTCCTGCCGCCGATCATCACCGCGCGGGGGTTCGATACGAAAAACGACCTTGCCATCGACTTCGTCGAGCGCCCGCCGGATGCCTACACCGTCGCCTTCAACACCGGCGAGTTCGATCTCGGCGGCTCGGCGGCGCCGCTCACCATCGGGCTCGCCGACGCGCGGGGGGTCGAAGTCACGTATCTCTTCAACCTGTTCGATTATTGGGGCACGGTGGTGACCGCGCGGCCGGAGATCAGGACCGTCGCCGATCTCGAGGGCCGCGATCTCGCCGCCGCGCGCGGCACCACGAACTACACCATGTTTCTGTGGTTCGCGCGCAAGATGGGGGCCGATCCGGCCAAATTCGCGGTGGTGAACACGACGCCGGCCGGCCTCATCACCTACGCGATCGCCGACCGCGCCGCCGCGGTGCAGCTCTGGGAGCCGGCCTATACCCTCCTCAAGGCACGCAAGCCCGAGATCCGGCGGCTCGACCTCAAGCTCCGCGAGCATTGGCGAGACGTCGCCGGCACGCCGCAGATCCCCTATCTCGGGGTTGCCGCCCAGCGCGGCTGGGTTGCGCGCAATGCCGCCCTGATCCCGCGCCTCGAAGCCGCCTATCGCGATGCCGCCGCCTGGCTGCTCGCCAACCCCGAGGCGGCGGCGACGCTGATCGCGCCGCGCGGCAGCGAGGAGGAGCGCCGGGCGATCGTCGCCCTGGTGCGTGCCAATGACCGGCTCGGCCTCAATATCCGCCCGGCCGATGCCTTGCGCGGCGAATTGCGGACGGTCTATCGCGCCGGGATGGAGGTCGGGTTTCTGCCGCGCATGCCCGACGAGGCGACGATCTATCGCGGGACGACAGGGTGATTTCGCCCACCGCGCGGCTCGGCCGGGTGGCGACGGTGGCGCTGCCGTTCCTCGCGCTGGTGTTCGCCTGGCAGATCGCGTCCCTGCTCCTGCCGCCCTATATCGCGCCGCCGGTCGCCGCGGTGCTCGGCCGCGCGTTCGCGATCCTGGTCCATTGGCCGACGCTCGCCGAGGTTCTGGCCACCGTCGCCCGCACCCTCGGCGGTCTGATCGGCGCGTTTCTCCTCGGTGCCGCGCTCGCCGCGGCGATGGGGCGGGCGGCGCCGGTCGCGCGGGCGGTAACACCGCTCCTCACCTTCATCCAGGGCATCCCGGGCCTTTCCTGGGTCGTGTTCGCGGTGATCTGGTTCAGGGGGACGGAGACGCGGATTTTCTTCATCATGGTGCTCACCGCTCTCCCCGCCTTCACCTTTCAGATGCTCGACGCCTATCGCGGCCTCTCGCGCGATCTCGTCGAGATGGTGCTTTCCTTCCGCCCGCGCCGGGCACGGATGCTGCGGGTTCTGATCCTCCCGGCGATGCTGCCCGAGATTCTGACGGCGTGGAAAATCAATCTCGGCAATGCCTCGCGGGTCATCGTGCTCGCCGAACTGGTCGGCGCGACGAGCGGGGTCGGCTATGAGCTGATGCAGCAGCAGCAATTATTCGACATGGCCGGGGCGATCGCCTGGACGCTCCAACTCGTGCTGTTCGTGCTCGTGGTGCAGGGGCTGATCGCCCTGATCGAGCGGTTCGCGCTCCGCTATCGCGCGGTCTCGGAGCGGGGCGCATGACGGGCGCGGCGGAGATCCTGTTCGAGGGGGTCTCGAAATGGTATCCGGCGCCGCGTGGGGGCAAATTCATCGCCGTGGAGCGGGTGGATCTGGCGATCGCGCGCGGCGAGCGGCTTGCCCTGCTCGGCCAGACCGGGTGCGGCAAATCGACGCTGTTCAGCCTCATCGCCGGGCTCGCGCGGCCGAGCGCCGGCAGGATCCTGGTGCATGGCCGCGACCCTTTCCAGGCTTTTGCGGCGCTGCGTGGCCATCTCGCCATCGTGTTTCAGAACGACCGGCTGCTGCCCTGGCGCAGCGCGCTCGACAATGCCGCGCTCGGCCTCGAATTGATGGATGTGCCGCCCGCGGAGCGGCAGGCGCGGGCGCGGCGTTGGCTGGTTCGGCTCGGACTTTCCGGCCATGAGGCGGATTACCCGCACGCGCTCTCCGGCGGCATGCGCCAGCGTGTCGCGATCGCCCGCGCCTTCGCCACCGACGCGCCGATCCTGCTCTGCGATGAACCCTTCTCCGCGCTCGACGAGCTGACCGCGCAGCGTCTCCGCGGCGAATTCCTCGCCCTCGTCGCGGAGACCGGCCGCACCGCCGTCTTCATCACCCATTCCATCAGCGAGGCGCTCGAGATCGGCCAGCGCATCGTCGTCCTGCGGCGGCCGGCCCGCATCGCCTATGACGTTCGCCTCGATGCGGCCGGCGACGGCGCCGAACGGGTGGCGATCGGCGCCCATATCCGGGCGGCGCTCGCCACCTGAAGGGCGGCGCGATTGCCCCTGCGGGATTACCCCTTCGGCGCCAGATCTTCTCTCTGCAGCTCGGCCAGCAATTCATCGAGGGCGCCGCGGACGGCGGTGAACAGCTCGGCGATCTCGCTTTCGCTGATGATCAGCGGCGGCGTGAAGGCGAGCGTGTCGCCGGGCACGGCGCGGCCGATGACGCCGTGTTTTTCGAGCAGCTTCGCCGCGCGCGGGCCGATCTTGAGCGCCGGATCGTAATTGCGCCGCTCCCCCTTGTCGGCGACCAGCTCCAGCCCGCCGAGCAGGCCGACCCCGCGCGTCTCGCCGACCAGCGGGTGGTCGGCGAAGCCGCGGAGCGCGCCCTGGAAGGCCGGGGCGATGGCGCGGACATGATCGATGATGCCGATCTCGTCATAGATTTTCAGCGTCTCGATGGCGACCGCCGCCGGCACCGGATGGCCGGAATAGGTGAAGCCATGGCCGAAGGTGCCGATCTTGTGCGATTCCTCGGCCAAAGCCGCGAACACCCGCGCATTCACCATCACCGCGCTGATCGGCAGGAACGAGGCCGAGAGCGCCTTCGCGCAGGTGAGGATGTCCGGCGTCACGGCGAGCGTCTGGCTGCCCCAGTAATTGCCGGTGCGCCCGAAGCCGCAGATCACCTCATCGGCGACCAGGAGGATGTCGTATTTGCGGAGCACCGCCTGGATCGCCGGGAAATACCCCTCCGGCGGCACGATCACGCCACCGGCGCCCATCACCGGCTCGGCGAACATGCCGGCGATGGTGTCCGGCCCCTCGGCGAGGATCAGGCTTTCCAGCTCGGCGGCACAGCGCGCGGCGAAATCCCGCTCGCTCTCGCCCGCCTCCGCGCCGTGATAGAAATGCGGCGTGATGGTGTGCAGAAATCCGGGCAGCGGCACATCGAAGGAGCGGTGATTGGCGGCAAGCCCGGTGAGCGAGGCGGCGGCGAGGGTGATGCCGTGATAGCCCTTGACGCGGCCGATGATTTTTTTCTTCTGCGGGCGCCCGAGCGCATTGTTGAAATACCAGATCATCTTGATCGCGGTATCATTGGCCTCGGAGCCGGAATTGGCGAAGAACACCTTGCTCATCGCGACCGGGGCACGGGCGAGCAGCATTTCCG
>JAKCCP010000114.1 GCA_021841985.1 Pseudomonadota bacterium
ATGACGGGAAATATCGATCCGCCGCCGCCCGATCCAGCGCACCGGCCGCGCGCCCCCGCCCAGCACCACCACCCGATCGCCCACCTGCAATGCCTCGACAGCGATCTCGCCGCGCAGCGTACGAATGCGCGTGCCGCGCGCGAAGCAGGGAACGGCGATGGCCTCGTTGCCGCCGCTGTTGCTCGTGGAGAACTGCACATTGCTATAATTGGTCAAGGGATTGAGCTGGACGCTCGCCAGCGTGCCGGTTGAGTTGGTCAGTTCGAGGACATTGCCGCTCGCCAGCGTGACATGGTCGGCCGCATTATAGGCAATCGTGGTGAAATCGATGGTATCCTTCGGCTCGATCTGATCGATGGTGGCGGCGAATTGCTGCGGATCAGCAAGAGCGATTGTCGCCAGACTGCCCGCGAGATAGATATTTTCCCCGGCCGGGAGCGCCGAGGAGAGGGTGAGTTCCGTGCCCTGATCGACGACGATCCGGCCGACCAGCGTGCCGCCCTGATTGTTGAGATCCACACTGCCGCCACCGACCAAAATCGCGATCCCGGCGCTGCCGGTGCTTTCGATCAAGCCGGAATTGACCAGTGTCTGGGAGGCCGTGCCGGGGCCGAAATCGACCACCGCGGCGCCCGAAATCGTGCCGGCATTGGTCAGAACCGTGTCGATCGAGCCATTGATCTGAATGCCATAATTGGTGCCGCTCACCACCCCGCTGGCCTGATTGTCGATCGCCCCTTTGTAGGTGAGGCCGAAACCCCCGGGTGGGTTGGAGAGATAGATGCCGGAGCCCGAGGTTCCGGTGATCACACCGGCATTGGTCAATGTGCCATCGAGCGCGGTATTGGTTGTGACCAGTGAGCCGCTGGAGGACACGGTCTGGGTTTTAACAAAGCTTTCCTGAAAATTGACGCCGGTTCCGCCCTTGATTAATGCGCCCTGGTTATTGGTCAAATTTCCCTGGGAGACGGAAACGGCACTATAATAGTGATTTGAACCAAGAATCGTTCCGGAATTTACAAGAGAGTTTTGATTGGGATTATTTACCCCACCCCATCCCCCGAGGACCAAGCCATAGCCGCCCTCGATCGTGCCAGAGGCGTTATTCTCGACGATGCCTCCGGCGCGGATATTGACCCCGCTGCTGCCCTCGATGGTCCCGCTGTTTTCAAGAATACTCGGGTAGGTCGCGGTCTTGACGGCCAGACCAACCGGCGCGGAGATGACGCCATTTACCTGGTTGTTGAGCACCCCGCCGAAATAGACGCCGTTGCTGTAATGGGCGGTAGCACTGATCGTGCCATCATTGACGATGAAGGCGCTTTGTCGTCCTTGATCGAGGAGGACGCCATCTCCAGACTGATGGTTGTCAGTAATGAGCGCATGCGCGGTATTCGTCAGGTAGGTCGAGAAACTTCCCGTCGTGCTGAGCGGATTATTCGTTCCCCCCTGCGGGCCGGGAGCCTGAACCGCGAAATATCCCGCGCTGATGATCGTGCCGGAATTCGTGACAGTGCTCGACGTTGCCGCCGCGACGGCGTTGGAGCTGGGGGCATCGAGCGTTACGCCGCCATCAACAACCAGGGATGCACCCGATAGGACAAGAACCGGCGAAGTGACCGTGGTGTTGCTGCTAATCGTCTGCGACGTTCCCGACATGAGCTATCCTCCAAGGAAACGAGGGATATTTTTTAAGTCAATAGCCGATTATGACGCGCGCTGCGAGGGTTTCCTGCGTAATGGCGAAGCAGGCCGCCCGCTTCGCGCCGCCTGCTTGCGCTGCCAGCCTGGCAAACTCCCCCCGATTTTGAGGCGAAGCGCGGTCGGTGTCGGGCTCGGGGGCAAGGCGAGAATGCCGTGCCCGTCGCTCCAGCGCCACGTGCGATCGCCCACGCGCTCGACGCCGTGGAAGCCGGCGCGGAAAATCGGGTTTTCGAGCGGGACAAAACGTTCGTTGAGGAATACCGCGTCGATCCGAACGCCAAGCGTGCGCCAGTCGGGGGAATGCCGCACCGCCGCCGGCACGGCCACGTGAGAGACGAGGCGCACCTCCCGCGTCGCGGCGGGCAGCAGGAAGTCATGCCAGCCCGCCTCGCGCCGCACCGCCTCGATACGCCGGCCATCGAGCCGCACATGCAGATCAGGGTCATCGTCCACAGCGAAGCCCAGGGCGGGAACGCGCCCAAGCAGGCGCCGCCGCGCCGCCTCCAGCTTCTCCCCCGCCAGCACCAGCGGCAGGCACGCCCCCGCCCCGTCATGTGCCGTGAAATCGGGGTGCAGCGCGACCACCCCCGCGCTGTTCTCGAAGGCCGCGCGATTGCCGCGATCAAGGTAGCTTTCGCTCGGCAGATTCTCCGAGAACAGCACCGCGTGGTGATCCAGCTCGACGTGGAAATACGCCACCTCATCGACATCCCCGCGGATAATCGTCGCGCCATTGACGAGATATTCCGCCGGGATCAGCGCGCCCGCGACGAACAGCGCGTGGCCCGGCGAGACCACCAGATCCCGCGCCGGCAGGCCAGGGCCGAAGGCCTCGGCGAGGATGCGCACCGGCCGCACCGTCTCGGGCCGGGGATGGCGGGAAATATCGATCCGCCGCCGCCCGATCCAGCGCACCGGCCGCGCGCCCCCGCCGAGCACCACCACCCGATCGTCCACCTCCAGCGCCTCGACAGCGATCTCGCCGCGCAGCGTACGAATGCGCGTGCCGCGCGCAAAGCAGGGGATCGCTTCGGTAACCGCGATGCCGCCGCCTGAAGCCGCCAGCGAAAAATCCGACGTGGTATAAGTCGTTGCATTCAAGACGAACGACGCCAGTGTCGCGCCACCCGCGTTGATGACCTCAAGAATATCCGGCTCGAAAGCCGCGCTACCGATCGCGACATAATCGCCGCTCTGATAGGCGTCATTGGTGAGGCCGATGACGGCGGAATGGCCGGAGAAATCGATCGTCGTGCCGCTGGTGACGCCGTTGGCGAACGCCAGCGTTGCGCCATTGCCGATGGTGATGCTCTCGTTTCCCGAAACCGGGCCGTTGATCGTCCAACTGGCGCCGGCATCCTCGTTGATGACCGGCAGAGCGAACTGCTCACCGGCGCCGATGCCGCCGATCGTGCCCGCGCTCGCCGCCGAGGCCAGCTCGATCGTGCCGCCCGCGTTTGAAAGGATCCGGCCGATGAACACCGCGCCCGGATCGATCACCAGATCGCCGGCGCCGGCGCCGAACGAGATCGCGGTGCCAGCGGTTCCCGCCGTGCTCTCGATGGTTCCGGCGTTGATGATGGTGCCGGCGATGTTGCCAGCAACGTCGTCGCCGGTTGCCGAAACGCCGGTACTGCCAGAGACCACGCCGCCGGCCGCGTTGGTAAATGTGGCGTCGCTCAGCGCGACCCCGGCCGAGGATTGGCCAGGAGGCGGGGTGCCGGTCGCGGTAATCGTTCCGTGGTTGATCAGGGTGCCGAGCGCGCCAACATAAACAGCGGTGCCGGCGCTCGCGCTTGCGCTGATGCTGCCGTCATTGACGACCGTATCGCCGGTGCCGTTCGCTTGGATCCCCTGATAGTAGCCGGAGATCACGCCGCCTGCCTGGTTGGTAACTGCATTCGCACCGGCGATGATACCGACCACCGTGCCGGAATTGACCACCGTGCCACTGTCCAGTTCGACGCCGAACCCATCCGTTCCCGACGCGCTGATCGTGCCGGAATTGGTGACAACGCCACTGCCGCCGAAAACGGCGATCACTTGCGAGCCGCTGGCGGAGATCACCCCGGTATTGTTGAGCGTGCCGCCGTTATTGAAATCAACAGCCGACGCCCCAGCCGGCGCGGCGTTAAAGACGATGCTGCCAGCATTGGTGAGCGTTCCGGCCGCGCCGCCGAAATAGACGCTGCCCACAATTGTGCCACCGAGGGCGTTATCGACCGAACCGCCGGCCCTCAGCTTGATCGCCAGATCAAGAGTGCTGGTCGAGGTGATCAGTCCGGCATTGGTGATGACATCCAGGCTGCCCGTGCTTTCGATCCCAGTGGCGTAGCCGGTAATCATCCCGCCGGTCTGATTGACGATGGAGTCGGAAGTGCTGGAAACTCCACCCATGTAGATGGCCGAACTGTAGCTGGCGTTATTCGCAATCGTGCCGGAATTGATCACCGTTTCGCTGGAAGAGAGAAAAACCCCCTCCCCGGATGTTTGTGTCGCGCTGATATTTCCCGAATTGATCAGCGTGCCCGCGCCGGTGAAAGCAACGGGTCCGCCAATGCTGCCCGAGTTGGTGAGCGTGCCGCCGTCTTTCATGGTCACGCTGCCGATGACGTCGCCGGCATTGGTGATCGGCGCGCCGCCGCTGGAGATGCCGCCCGTGACGACGCCTGAGGTTCCGTTATCGAATCCGCCCGAAGCGCCGAGCGCCAGGGCATCCTCTGAATCGGAGATCACCCCCGCGTTGGTTACGAACACGGTCCCACTGCCGCTCGCGATGGCGGCATAATAGGAACCGGTAATCGTGCCGCCGGGGAGATTATCGATGCTGCCGCCTTGAGAGGAGAATTGAATCCCCGCCCCGCGCGAGGTGTTCGAGGTTTGCGTAATCAGCCCGGCATTCACCAAGGTGGCGCCGGAGAGATAGAGATCGACCCCATTGGCCGAAATGACCCCGCTTTGGTCATTATTGACAACGCCTCCCCTTCGCAGGTTGACGCCTTTCTCCGACAGACTGCCAAAGCTCGTGATGGTACCGGCATTGGTGAGGCTCACCGCGCCGAACCCGACAATGCCGCCATATTGCCCGGAAAGCACGGCACCGGCCGCGTTCGTGATCGTGCCCCCGGTTTCGAGATCGATCGCGACGGACTGGCTGTCGGTGAACTGGCTGCCAGTCGCGGTGACCACGCCCTTATTGATGATCGAAACGCCGGTCACGTTCGGCTTTTCATAAAGCGCATTGATGCCGGTGCTGGCAACCGTCACGCCCTGCGCGACGGTCAGGGTTTCGTTGTTGCTCAACACGATGCCATTGCTGACGCTCGTGTTGCTAGTAATCGTCGTCGCGTTGCCGGACATCACTTCTTCTCCCAAAGAACCTTCAATATGTCTGTGTCGTGGGCGGCGTGTCTAAGAGATCGCGGCGCGTTTCCGCCGCCGTCGCGGTCGCGCCCCGCGATCAACCTCGGGGGCGATCCATAGCGGGGGAATATCGCCGAGTTTGAGACGAAGCGCGGCTGGTGTCGGGCGCGGCGTGAGGGCCAGCACGCCGGCGCCATCCGTCCAACGCCAGGCGCGCCCGCCGTTGCGTTCGAGCGCATGGAAGCCCGCGCGAAAAGCCGGGCCGTCAAGCGCGATCGCGGCGTCATCGATGAACAGAGCCTCGATCGGCACGCCCAGCGTGCGGCAATCCCCGTTCTCGGGATCGATCCCGGCGGGAACGAAACCGGGCGAGAAAAGACGCACCTCCCGCGTCCAGGCTGGCAGGGGAAACACCGCCATCTCTCCGCGATGCAGCGCCGCAACCCGCCGCCCGCCAATCTCCGCGACCACATCCCCGCTTGCACCGCGCCGATAGCCAAGCAATACCAGCCGCCGCAGCAATCGGCGCCGCGCCGCGATCACTTTTTCACCCGCGAGAAGTCGCGGCGCGCAAGCCGCGCCATGCGCGGCGCGGGGGGAAAAATCGGGATGCAGCGTCACCATGTCACCCGCGAAGGCGCTTCTGTTGCCGGTGTCGAGATAGCTTTCGGAGGGCAGATTTTCCGAGAACAGCACGGCATGTTCGTCGAGTTCAATGTGAAAATACGCGACCCGCGGCACCGCCTCGCGGGTAATCGTCGCGCCGTTCACAAGATACGCCGCCGGGATCAGCGCGCCCTCGACATAGAGCGCATGTCCGGGGGAAACCCGCAACGCCCGCTTCGGCATGCCTTCGCCGAAGGCATGGGCGGTGATACGGATTGGGCGCGCCTGCTCTGGGCGGGGGTGGCGAGTGAGGTCGATGGTGCGGTGGCCGATCCAGACGATCGGGCGCGTCTCGCCCGCGAGCGTTGCCACGCGATCGCCGATCTTTAAGTCTTCCACGGGGATTTCCCCGCGCGTCGTGCGGATGCGCGTGCCGCGGGCGAAACAGGGAATGACGATATCGCCGGCGGCGTGCGGGCCGATCGTTGCGGCAAAGGCGGATCCACCGTCGTACACCAGCGTGCCAATGCTGCCGGCAAAATCGATCGTTTCGCCCGCCGCGACCGCCCCGCCCAGCGCCAGCTCCGCGCCCTGATCGACGATCAGGCTGCCAGCGCCCGAGATCGGCCCGGTGATGTCGAGCGTGCCGCCCGCGGCGATGATGCTGCCGTCATTGGTGATACCGCCCGAAATCGTCCCGGCACCGCTGATCACCCCGCCCTGCGCGAGGCTGAGGGGATCGGTCGCCAGCGTGCCGCCGGCCAGCGTGATCGTTCCTTGCTGGAACAATTTTACGTTCGCGACATCGACGCGCGCGCCCGCGCCGATCGAAATTGCGCCGCTGCCACCTGCAACCGTTCCTGCGCCGCCGACATCGAGCACCGCCCCATCGAGCGCGCTGCCACTGCCGGCAAGCGTGATGGTGCCCGCGCCGCCACTCTTGGCGCCGATTTCGATCGTGCCCGACTGGCTCGACATCGGCCCGGCCGACGCACCCCCGCTCAGCGCCAGTGTCCCCGCGCCGCTATCGCCCACCACCAGCGTTGCGAAATTGAACGCCGAACTCCCGCCGCTGACACTTGCACTGCCTTGCGCGCCACTACTCCCGCCCAACGTCAACGTGCCGAGTGCGGCGACCGTGCCGCCATTGGCGATCGTCACCTGCGCTGTGCCGGAATCACCGATCGCGAGATTCTGCGTTACATCCCAAACGCTTTGATTGACACTAACGCTTTCGACAGTATTGGTCGATTGCTCGGCGATCTTGGCGCTACCCTCGGTGGTGAGCGAGGCCTCCGCGGTCAGCGCCAGCGTCGCCTCACCGAAGCCACCGATCGAGAGCGTCTGGCTTTCGGCCGCGCCGCCATCGAGCGCGAGAACGCCGATCCCGCCGGTCTTTTCGCCAAGGCCGATGTCATTGAGCCCGCCGATACTCGCGCCAAGCTGCACATCGACGGTGCCCATGCCGGCGCTGCCGATATCGAGCGTGCCGGAAAAAATCAGCGTCCCGGTGTTGATGGTAAAATCGCCGAGCCCGCCGAGACTTTCGCCAACCGAAATGTCGCCGCCCGTGACATCGGCGATGGCGCCATTGAGCAGCAGCTCCGCTGTCCCGGCGCCACCCACGGTGATGCCATCGGCAATCGAGATCTCGGTTCCCGCGTCGCTCAGCGTCACAAAGCCCGTGCCGCCAGCGCCATCACCAATCGAGAAATCGTTGGCAAGCGTCGCCGTCGCGCCGCCGCCGAGATCGAACGTGCCGGTGCCGGTGCCCCCGACACTGATCGAGGAGACAGTGATCCCGCCCCCGGTATCGGTAAGACTGCCGAGCCCGCCTGAACTATCGCCAATGTTGAGATCCGCGCCGCCGGCCAGGATAGTGGCGCCGGCAACCATGCTGAGATCGCCGGTGCCCTGCCCGCCGATGGTGATGCCGGTGCCACCCTGAAGCGTCGCGCCTTGCGCGAGCGCAACCGAGCCCGTGCCACCAGCGGCGTCGCCCGCGGAAAAATCGCCGGTGACCGAGACCATCCCCCCGGTCGCGATGGCCAGCGCGCCGTTATCGACGGAAAAATCATTCCCGGCATTGATGCTACCCACGACGCTGACATGGCCGGTGCCGCTGTTCGCCCCGGCGCTGCCAACAGCGATCGCGCCGAGCGCCACCAGCGTTGCGCCATTGGTCAACGAAAGCGCGCCGGTGCCAGCCTCGCCGAGGGTGAGATCGCCCTCGGCGATGAGCGTCGTTGCCCCGCCATCGAGGTTGATCGCGCCGTTGGTTCCCGCGACACTGCCTGCGGTGATATCGCCTTGCACGCGCATCAGGCCGCCAGTGCCGAGCGAGAGCAATCCCGCGCCTCCCGCCGCCGCGCCGATCTCGATGTTTCCGCCGACCTGCACGCTGCCGGCATTGCTAAGGTTGAGCGTGCCGGCGCCGGCATCGCCGATGGTGAGCGCATTGGCGAGCGTCCAGGTAGCGCCATTGACAAAAGCCACCCCCGTGTCAGCACTTTCCGCGCCGATTGTGCCGCTGCCCTCGCTCAGCGTGGCATCGGTTTGTACAAAAAGTGTGCCGTTATCGGTGATGCTGCCAGCGGCGTTGGCTTGATATTGCGTGCCGGTATCGGAGAGCGTCAGCGTGCCTCCGGCGCCGATTTCCGTGAAGCCGGTGGTGGCCTTAGCACCGCTCAGGAGATAGAGCGAGCCACTGCCGCTGGTGCCGATCTCGATCACCGCGTTCGGACTTTGTAAGGTTCCGCCGATGATATTGGCCACCCCCTCGACATCGAGACCGGCCGGCCCATTGGTTCCACTCACGCCGCCCGACAGCCCCAGCGTGCCGCCCGCATCGACCTCGAGATAAGCGCCCTGGCCGGGCTCCATGGTGAGTGACGAACTCTCCAGATTGCCGCCCGATTTTACGTAGAGCGAGGAATTGTAGGTGAGATCCAATCCATCCTGATCCGAAAACGAGAGCAGGCCCGAGAGATCCAGAACCGAATAGGCCAGCGTCCCGGTCTCGGCCGTTATCGTGCCGGTGAAGGAAAAATCCTGTGGCATCGAAGACGTTTCGCCCTGGGAGATCGGGGAGGGCGGGGAAACGTAGGCTCCCGTGAGCGGGTTGTACGTCCAAACAGGATAAGCCTCAGTGATCTGGGTGCCCCCGGCGCCGATGGTCTCGGTCGCAGCGCTGTCGAGGGTTGTCGTGTAATTGCTTGGCGTATCGAGGCTTATAATCGATGGGGTATAAGACTGTGCCTGATAGATATCTATTGTATCAGAGCCAAACTGCCCTATGAGGGTGGAGGACGTATTGGGGTTCGGCCCATACACGGTGCCCCAACCCGAGCCTTGTTCATTGGCGCCGGCCCAGAGCGTGCCGACGGTGAGGCTGGCGCTGACGATGACATCACCCGCCAGCGCGAGGGTGCCGGCCGCGCCGCTGCCGCTGATCGAACCGCCAAGGGCGAACGCCATGTCGCCGGCGCCTGGCACCCCAAAGGTTCCCGGAACCTGGCTGATCAAGGTGGTCGTGAAGGTGCCGACCGGATCGTCGTACCAGCCGCTGCTGCCGCTGTTGTTGTCATCAAGAGGGTTACCGGTGTCTTCGGCGCCACCGCCAGTAACCGTTACGGCTTGGTAGGTTTGCGAGTCGAAATTCGGCGTCTCAAGCCAGTTTGTCTGATCTCCAAAGGCGCCTGCTACAGTTAAGATGAAAGTGCTCATGCGAAAATCTCCCGGAAGGCCGTGATGGGGCGCGGCCGATCATTGCCGCCCACGCTCCGGCCGGGCGGTTCGATAAGAACGCGGAGCCGAGCCCAGGCCTGAACGTTGCAATTCATGCTGCCGCCAGGGAAAGAGGATCGATCGCGCGAAGCGCGGCGGAGCTTAATGGAAATGACGAAGAAATTAAATCGAAAAATATACCTGTCTAAAGACCTTGCAAGTTAATTTCTTGATATGAAAGCAATAATTGTATTAAATACAAGAAAATCGCGCAATTGGTTCGGCGCTCCGTGGCGCGGCCGCCCAGAAACTCGGGCCCGGCTGATCGCCTCGGTGCCGTAACGGGCGAAAACCAGGGAAAGATCGCCACCCTCTGTGGCCTTCGCTGCTGCGGTGCCGCTCCGGACGCGCGCCGCGATGCCTTCGAAAATCACGGCGAAGCAAAACGAGGCAAAGGCGATCTGAAAGAGCCGCTTGCAAAATGCCGCGGCGCCGATGCGGGAATTTTCTTCGGAATACACAGCCATGGGTAGAATTCTGGCCATTCCCCCGGTTTCCGGCGTCGGCCGCGGGCTGGGATCGGTTTCCCGCCCGTTCGGGCAAGCCGGTGGCGGGCTCGCCTTTCGGGGCAGGGGCAAGCGGGGCGGCGCCGGC
>JAKCCP010000397.1 GCA_021841985.1 Pseudomonadota bacterium
CGATCTCGGATCAAGGCGCGCGCGCTCTACGGCACCAAGGCCGAAACCGCGGCGCGCATCCGCGCCCTCGCCGAGACCCACGACGTCGCGGAGATCGTCATCCTCTCGACCATCGCCGATCCCGCCGCGCGGCGGCTTTCCTACACCCTGCTCGCGGAGGCATTCGCCGCCTGAGACCTTGCGGCAACGTCGGCGCGTGATGGCCGATGGGAATCAAATACCCAGCGAGGTCGACGCGCCGGTGGGAAGCCCTTGTCGTGCCTCGCACACCAAGCGCATCCAGGACATCGTGCATTGGATCGCAAGGGAGGCCAATCAGCCGTTACCGCTCGCCGGCCTCGCGCGGCGGGCGGGCATGAGCCCCTATCGTTTCCTCCGCGAGTTCAAGCGCGTCGTCGGTATTTCTCCGCATCGATTCGTGCTCGCCCAGCGTCTGCGCCGGGCGGCGCGCAGGCTTCGCCACAGCGAGGACCGCGTGCTTGAACTTATACCGAGCGCGTTCCGCGCACGGGGCCGCGGGCCAAGCCCAAGGAGCGCTTAGCCGGCCGCGTCCGCGCCCGCCAAGGCCGCACGCAGCCGGCGCCCGTCCGGGCTCAGCGGATCGATCAGATTCCGGCGCAGAAAAAGATCGATCAGCACCAGATTAACATTGAACTTGAAGTCATCCCCCGCCACGACCGCGTCCAGAACCGCGGCGAGCGGCCAGAGTTCGAAGCCCGCCGCCTCGCCATCGGCGGCGCGGGGCACGAAATCCTCCGGCAGGTCGAGGTCGAAGCCATGCAGGCGATCGCGCCGCAGCCCTTCCGGGCGCTCCATCGCGTAATCGAGCACCGCGACCCGGCGTGCCCGCGCCGCCAGCGCCGCCGGGATCGCGGCCTCCTCGGCGGCTTCCTTGATCAGCGTCCGCCATGGCGTGAACCCGGCCGGAATCCCGCCCGCGACGAGGTGGTCGAGCTTGCCGGGATCGAGCGGCCGATCCATCGCCCGTCGCGCGACCCATAGAAACACCCCGCCGCCGCGCCGCACCAAACCATTGACATGCACCCCCTCGGCGCGGAGGCCGAAAACCGGCAAGGCGCCGCGATCGACGCGCGCCAGCACCTCGCCCTCGGGCACGGCGCGAACGTCGAAGGCTTCGCCCCGCCAGGTGAACAGCCCCTCGGCGGCGAGCGCGGCGGCGATTTCGGCCAGCCGCGCCGGCTCGGCGAGGTCGATTCCGCTATCATGGGCACGAAACGAGGCGATGCCGAGCAGGCGCGCGGCGAGCGCCGGCGCAACCCAGCCGACGGCGACGCCGCCGAGCCGGAACGCGCGCCGCGCGCCCGGGAGGCGCGCATTCCGGCACGCCGCGATATGGCGCAACAGCCCGTCCATCGCCGCGCAGGTAAGAGGCCATTTCGGGATCATGGCGGAACGTTTGCCGAGAGGGGTTGGAGGTCGGGGCAGATGTGATTCCCAGAAGGTGTTCGAAGCGTTGCCGAAGATCACATATGGACCTCGGCCACCCATGCCGAGCATAGCCGCGCGGGCCTACGCCATGGAAGCGACCTGAGCGACGCCGAAAGGCTGAGAGCGGACAGGCCGCGAGGCGCGCCGGGAGGCCGAGCCTTCCCCGCGCCCGGGCTTCCTGTTAGAGAACCGCCGCGAGAGGCGAAAAGGGAGGTTCCGATGCCGTATCTGGTGGCGAGCGATCTGCCGCAATTGCCGGCCGGGCAGCGTTTTCGGGCCTTGCTCGAGCGCGGCGGCATCCTGCAGATGCCGGGGGCGCATAACGGCCTCGCCGCCCAGCAGGCCAAGGCGGTCGGGTTCGAGGCGCTCTATCTCTCCGGTGCCGCGATGACGGCCTCGATGGGCCTCCCCGATCTCGGCATCATCACGGTCGATGAGGTGGTGTTCTTCATCCGCCAGATCGCCCGCGCGAGCGGCCTGCCGGTGCTGGTCGACGGCGATACCGGCTATGGCGAGGCGCTCAACGTCATGCACATGGTCCGCGCCTTCGAGGAGGCGGGCGCCGGCGCCGTCCATATCGAGGACCAGTTGCTGCCCAAGAAATGCGGCCACCTCAACGACAAGAAGCTCGCCGACCCGCACGACATGGCGACCAAGGTCGCGGCGGCGGCGCAGGCGCGGCGGCATCTCTTCCTGATCGCGCGCACCGACGCCGCGGCGAGCGAGGGGATCGATGGCGCGGTCGCCCGGGCCGAGCTTTATCTCCGCGCCGGGGCGGACGCGATCTTCCCCGAGGCGCTGACCTCGGCCGAGATGTTCCGCGAATTCGCCGCCCGCATGAAGGGCGCGAAGCTGCTCGCCAACATGACCGAGTTCGGCCGCACGCCGTTCTTCACCGCCCGTGAATTCGCCGAGATGGGCTATCGCATGGTGATCTGGCCGGTGAGTTCGCTGCGTGTCGCGGCCAAGGCGCAGGCCGAGCTTTATCACGCGATCCGCCATCAGGGCGGAACCCAGGGCATGATCGAGCGGATGCAAACCCGGGCCGAGCTTTACGCCACCATCGGCTATCAGGAATACGAGGCGCTCGATCACTCGATCGTGACGACCATCGTGCCCGAAGGCATGCCGCAACGCTCGTGAGCCGCGCCTTTCTCAACCGTCACGCGCCCTCGCCGCCCTCACCCTGGAACGCCTCGCGCCTTCGTGTTAGGGGAACGCGCGCCGTTTTCGAGGAGACCGCCATGCCCCGCCGTTTCGCGCTATTCGCCGCCCTCGCCCTCATTCCCCTCTCCGTCATGGCGCAGGAACAGACCATCACCCACGCCCAGCCGGAATTGCCGCGCGAGAAGCTGACCATCATCACCCATGACGGCAAGCGGCATGAGTTCACTGTCGAAATGGCCAAGACCCCGGACCAGCAAACCATCGGCCTGATGTTCCGAACGCACGTCGCGGATGATGGCGGGATGCTGTTCGACTGGGGGGTTCCGCGCGAGAGCCAGATGTGGATGCGGAACACGCTGGTGCCGCTCGACATGGTGTTCATCGACGCCGACGGCTCGGTCCGCGGCATCGCCGAGAACACCGTCCCGCGCAGCCTCGCGGTGATCGCGAGCCATGGCCCGGTGCGGGCAACCCTCGAACTCGCCGCCGGCGTCACCGAGAAGGACGATATCCGGGTCGGCGACCGGGTGGTCGGGGCGATCTTTCCGGCGAAACCCTAACTCCCTCTTGCGTTGGGGGGCAATTTCATGATCATGCCGGGATAGATTTTGCGACAGGAGGAAACCATGAAGAAAACAGCAACGGCGCGGCTTGGCTTGGGACAGGGGCGGGCAGCACTTCTCGGCGCGCTCGGCGCCTCCGCCCTTCTTCTTTCGCCGCCCGCCGCGCGTGCGGCGGACCCGATCCGCATCGGCGTGATCGCCGAGAATTCGGCCATCTCCGGCATCGCCATCACCAACGGCGCGATGATCGCCGCCGATGAGATCAATGCCGCCGGCGGCATCAATGGCCGCAAGGTCGAGATCGTCGATTACGATGATCACAATTCCGCCACCGACGCGGTGCGCGCCTTCCAGCGCGCGGTCAATCAGGATCACGTGGTCGCGGTGATCGGGAGTTACATGAGCGAGGTGGCGCTGGCGTTGGAGCCCTGGGCGGCGCGGCTGCACACGCCCTACATCACCCCGGGTGCCGCGAGCAACGAAATCACCCGCCACGTCAAGGAAGACTACGCCCACAACAAATACACCTTCCACGGTTATCTGACCTCGACCGCGATCGCCGACGCGAATTGCGATTTCACCCATGATTTCCTGGTCGAGAAGCTGGGGATGAAAACCACGGTGATGCTGAGCGAGGACGCCGCCTGGACCAAGCCGCTCGACGAGGAATCGCAGCGCTGCCTGCCCAAGGCCGGGCTCTCGGTGCTCGATTCCGTCCGCGTCTCGCCCGATACCACCGATTTCACGCCGATCTTCAACAAGATCGAGGGCCAGCACCCGGATGTCATCACCACCGGGATCAGCCATGTCGGCGTGCAGCCGACCGTGCAATGGCATAGCGAGCAGGTGCCGGTGCCGATGTCGGGGATCAGCTCGCAGGCGACCTCGACCTCGTTCTGGCGCGACACCAACGGCGCGACCGAGGGCGTCATCGCGCAGGTGGTGGCAACCCCAGATGTCGCGATCACCGCGAAAACCATCCCCTATGCCGCGGCCTATCTCAAGCGCTTTGGCGTGACGCCGGCCTATACCGGCTATACCACCGATGACGATGTCCACATCATCGCCGAGGCGGTCGGCCGCGCCGGCGCCGATGACGCCGACAAGATCGTCGCCGAGATGGAGAAGACCGATTACGTCGGCACCATCGGCCGCATCGCCTTCTATGGCCAGGACAGCGAATTCCCGCATGGCCTGAAATACGGCGCGGATTTCGTCTCCGGCCTGATGATCCAGTGGCAGGACGGCAAGCAGGTGACGGTGTGGCCGGCGCGGGTCGCCAACGGCGCGCTGAAATTCCCGGGCTTCATCAAGCTCCCGACCCAGCACGCGAGCGCGCAATAACATCTGCCCCGCCGGCCGGATGCCACCGGCCGGCGGCGTGATTTTCCGACCGGAGTTTCACCCTATGGCTGAAGACGCGTGATGCGCGCCTTGCAGATCCTGGTGGATGGCTTTGCCATCAGCACGCTTTACGCGCTCGGCGCGATCGGATTTTCGCTGATTTTCGGCGTCTCCGGCGTGCTCAATCTCGCCCATGGCGGCATCATGGTCGCCGCCGCCGTCGCCGCCTGGTACATCGCCGGCCCGCTCGGCGCCGGGCAATATGTCGGAGCACTTCTCGGCGTTGGCGTCGGCGTTGTCTTCGCCTTCGCGACCTACGGCCTCGTCGTCCGCCCGATCCAGCGCTCGCGCGCCATTCCCGATGACGAGACCGAGATTTTCGTCCTCACCGCGACCCTGCTTTGGGGGATCATGATCCAGGAGGCGATCGCCTATTTCTTCACCGACAGCCCGATCACCGTCCGCCCGCTGATCAATGGCGTGGTCGATATTTTCGGCGTGCGCACCCCGGCGAATGAAATTCTGACCGCGGCGATCTGCTGGGTTTCGATCGGCCTCCTGTGGCTTCTGGTCAATCGCACGCGGGCGGGAAAGACCCTGCTCGCCGCGTCCATCAATCCGCGCGCCCTGACGCTGCTCGGGTTTGAACTTTCCTCGGTCTATCTTCTGGTCTGGGCGATCTATGGCGTGCTCGCCGCCATCGCCGGCGTGCTGCTGGCGATGTTTCTCGGCACCAGCTCGAACAATATCGGCGTGCTCACCGCCAGCGCCTTCTCGATCGTCGTCTTGGGCGGCCTCGGCAGCGTCTCCGGCTCGCTGATCGCCGCCTATATCATCGGCTATCTCGAAACCGTCACCGCCTATCTCGTCAGCCCCACCCTGCGCACCATCCCCTCGCTCCTGCTGCTCGTGCTGGTGGTCTATCTCCGCCCGCAAGGGCTATTCGGGCGACGCTGAGGTCTCTGCCATCATGCGCATCGTTTTCGCTCTCGTCGTCCTTCTCGTCATGGCGAGCCTGCCGTTCTGGGTTTCGGCCTATATCCTCGCGGTGCTCACCGTCGCCTATTATTTCGGCGTCTTCGCGATGGCCTGGGATTTGCTGTTCGGCTTCGCCGGCGAGGTCAATTTCGGGCCGACCTTTCTCATCGGCCTCGGTGCCTATACCGCCGGCCTGCTCGACAATCATGGGGTTCCGGTCTGGCTCGATGTCATCGCCGGCGCGCTCGCCGCGGTGATCGGCGGGCTCGTCCTGGCGCTTCCCGCCTTGCGCTTGCGCGGCCCCTATTTCGGCCTCATCACCCTGGTCGCGGTGCTGGTGTTGCAGCAGGTGATCGTGATCTTCGCGGGCGTCACCGGCGGCGAGATCGGGCTCACCATCAACGATGTCCTCTCCGTCGATCCCGGGCATAATTACTGGCTGGCGCTGGTGTTTCTCATGGTCAGCGGCGTCATCCTCTATAGTCTTTCGCGTTCGGCGGCGGGATTGATTTTGCAGGCCTGCGGCCAGGATGCGATCGAGGCGCAGGCGCTTGGTTTCAATGTCGCCAAACACAAGCTCGCCGCTTTCGCGGTCAGCGCGCTCTTTTCCGGCCTCGCCGGGGCGATGCTGGTGTTTTATCTCGGCACCGCGTCCGTCGATACCGTCGTCGATATCTCGGTCGGGGTGCAGATCATCATCGCCGCCGTGCTCGGCGGGCGGCGCACCATCGTCGGCGCCGCCATCGGCGCGGTGTTTCTGATCGTCGCCGGTGAAATCCTGCGCCCGCTCGGCCAGCTCAACACCTTCGTCGTCTCGGCGATCGCGCTCGCGGTGATTCTGTTCTTTCCCGATGGCCTGGTCGGCTATCTGCTGCGCCGGGGAGAGCGCGCATGACCACCCCATTGCTCGAAGTCGCCGGCCTCACCAAGCGTTTCGGCGGCCTGGTCGCGGTCAAAAATCTCGGCTTTGCGATCGCGGCGGGCGAAATCCTCGGCCTCATCGGCCCCAACGGCTCGGGCAAATCGACGGCGATGAAGCTGATCATGGGGATCGAGCGCGCCAATGCCGGCTCGGTGCGTCTCGCCGGGCGCGAGATCGTCTCGTGGCCGACGCATCGCATCGCCCGCGCCGGCATCGGCCTCGTCTTTCAGCATTCGCGCCCGCTCCATCGCCAGACGGTTCTCGAAAACATCAAGCTCGCGCTTTTGCCCGACAGCCTCTTTCACCTCGCGGCCGAAACATCGGTGGACGCCAGGGCGCGCGCGATCGGCGAGCGGGTCGGGCTCGGCGCGGTGCTCGATCGCCACCCGACGACGCTGCCGTTTGCCGATCTTCGCCGCATGGAACTCGCGAAAGCGATCGCGCGCGACCCCGAGGTGGTGCTCGTCGATGAACCCTTCGCCGGCCTCACCATGGCCGAGGTGGAAAATTTCTCCGCCCTGATCAGGAGCTTCCGTGAGGAGGGCAAAGCCGTCCTGCTGGTCGATCACAATGTCAAGGGAGTCGCGGCGCTGGTCGATCGGGTGCTCGTCCTGTATCTCGGCGAACGCATCGCCGAGGGCAAGGCGGAGGCGGTGATGCGCGATGAGACGGTGCGCCGGGTCTATCTCGGTGGCGCGATCGAGACCCATGCCCGCGCCATCGCGCCGGAGAAAAGCGGCGTCGCCCTGCTCAAGGTCGAGGATCTCACCGTGTTCTATGGCAAGGCGCAGGCTCTGGCGCGGGTGGCGCTCGAAGTGCATGAGCGGGAGTTCGTCTCCGTCGTCGGGCTCAATGGCGCCGGCAAGAGCACGCTGTTCAACGCCATCTCCGGCCTCGTCCCCTATTCCGGGGGGATCAATTGGCAGGGCACCGCGCTCGCCGGGAAGACGCCGGCCGCGATCGCCCGTGGCGGCATCGCGCAATGCCCGGAGACGCGGGAATTATTCGGCGATATGAGCGTCCAGGAAAATCTCGATCTCGGCGGCCAACGCCAGCCCCCCGCCGAGCGCGCCGATCGCCTCGCCTGGCTCTATGATCTCTTCCCGATCCTCAAATCCCGCAGCAAGCAGCTTGCGCGGACGCTCTCCGGTGGCGAGCAGCAGATGCTCGCGATCGCGCGCGCCCTGATGATGAACCCTCGCCTTCTGATCCTCGATGAGCCGACGCTCGGCCTCGCCCCGGTGATCCTGGAACAGCTTTCCAAGGCGCTGGAGCGTCTCCGCGAAACGACGCCGATCACCGTGCTGCTCGGCGAGCAGAACGTCACCTTCGCGCTCCCCCACGCCGATCGGGTCTACGTGCTCGAACACGCGCGCATCATCTGGCAAGGCCCGCCCGATCGTTTCGCCGCCGAAGCCGGCGCCGGCTATCTCTGAGCCTCCGCCCAAGCGGGCGTTATCGCGCCGCGCCGAGCGCCCAGGCGAGAATGCCCTTCTGCGCGTGCAGACGGTTTTCCGCCTCGTCGAACACCACCGATCGCGGCCCGTCGATCACCTCGTCGGTCACCTCCTCGCCGCGATGGGCGGGCAGGCAATGGAGGAACAGCGCATCCGGCGCCGCCTCGGCCATCAGGGCGCCGTTTACCTGATAGGGGGAAAGCAGGGCCCGGCGCTCATCGGCGCGCTCATCGGCCATGCTCACCCAGGTATCGGTGAACACCGCCCGCGCGCCGGCAACCGCGACGCTGGGATCCTCGGTGACCATGATTTCGCCGCCCTCGGCCCGCGCCCAGTCGAGAAGCGCCGTGGGCGGCGCGAGAGCAGCCGGGGTCGCGAGGCGGAGCGCGAAACCGAACCGCACCGCCGCCTCGATCAGGCTCCGCGCGACATTATTGCCGTCGCCGCACCAGGCGAGGGTTTGCCCGGCGATGGCGCCGCGATGCGCCTCGAAGGTCATGATATCGGCCATGATCTGGCAGGGATGGGAAAGCTCGGTGAGGCCATTGATCACCGGCACGCTGGCATGGGCGGCGAGGTCATGAAGCTTCGCCGCGCGGTCGGTGCGCAGCATGACGGCATCGACATAGCGCGACAGCACGCGGGCGGTATCGGCCAGCGTCTCGCCGCGGCCAAGCTGCATCTCGCGCCCCGACAAAACGACGACATCGCCGCCGAGCTGGCGCATGGCGACCTCGAAGCTGACCCGCGTGCGCGTGCTCGGCTTTTCGAAAATCAGCGCGAGCGTCTTCCCCGCGAGCGGGCGCGACGACGTCCCGGCGCGCTTGAAGCCGACGGCGACATCGAGCATGTGGCGCAGCGTCGCCGTGTCGAAATCGCGGAGATCGAGGAAATGCCGCGGCGTCGGACGCTCGGCGTCCTCGGCGCTGGGCCGCAAGAGGGCGGTGGTCATCATGCCGCCGCCGCGCTGGAGGGCGCGAGGCCGGAGGACGCAAGACGGCGGGAAGCGGCGCGGATCATCGCCACCGCCTGATCGCATTCCGCCGCCGAGACGATCAGCGGCGGGACGAAACGCACGACGTTTTCCCCGGCATTGACGGCGAGCAGACCCTCGGCGAGCAGCGCCTGCTGCACCTCGGTTTGCGGGAGGCGGCATTTGAGACCGAGCATCAGCCCGGCGCCGCGCAGATCCTCGAAGATCGTCGGGAATTCGTCGACCACGGCGGACAATGCCAGCCACAGCCGATCGCCGATACGCTCGACGCCGGCGAGGAAGCCGGGGGCGAGCACGACATCGAGCACGGCATTGGCGGCGGCGCACGCGAGCGGATTGCCGCCGAAAGTGGTGCCATGGCTGCCGGCGGTCAGGTGTTTGGCCACGGATTCGCGGGCGAGCACGGCGCCCATCGGAAAACCGCCGGCGATGCCCTTGGCGAGCGACATCACATCCGGCGTAATGCCGGCCCATTCATGGGCGAACAGCCGGCCGGTGCGGCCCATGCCGCTTTGAATCTCATCCATGCCGAGGACGAGGCCGTGCTCATCGCAAATCTCACGAAGCGCGCGCAGGAATTCGAGCCGCGCCGGGCGAATGCCGCCCTCGCCCTGGATCGGCTCGACGATGATCCCGGCGCTCTCGGCGCCGATCGCGGCGCGCACCGCCGCGATATCATTGAACGGCACGTGATCGAAGCCCTCGACGCAGGGGCCGAAGCCGGCGAGATATTTGGCATTGCCGGTCGCCGCCAGCATGGCCAGCGTGCGGCCATGGAAGGCGCCCTCGAAGCAGATGATGCGAAACCGTTCCGGCTGCCCGGTTTCGGCCATGGTTTTGCGGATCATCTTGACCATGCCCTCATTGGCCTCGGCGCCGGAATTGCAGAAGAAGACGCTGTCGGCGAAGCTCGCGGCGACCAGGCGTTCGGCCAGGCGCTCGGCCTCGGGCACGCGGTAGAGATTGGAGACATGCATCACCCGGCTCGCCTGCGCGGTGATCGCGGCGACGAGATGCGGGTGGTTATGGCCGAGCGAGGAGGTCGCGATACCGGCCCCGAAATCAAGG
>JAKCCP010000405.1 GCA_021841985.1 Pseudomonadota bacterium
CCCGCCTGAACGGATCTTGTCGGCGGCGCGGGCGGGATCACATGAGCGGTCATGCTCCATCTGCAAAAGCTCGCCGTCGGCATTCGTGATCGCGCCCATCTCGCCGAGATGCAGGCGGCGCGCGCGCGCGCCAGCCCGCCGCTTCGCCATCTGACGCGCCATGCCCCCAAGCGCGCGGCGGAGATTCTGGCCGGGGGCTCGATCTATTGGGTGATCGCCGGCGCGATGAGCGTGCGCCAGCGCGTGCTCGCGATCGCGCCGGCGCGGCGCGACGACGGCAGCGCCGGCTGCGCGATAGAACTCGATCCCGCGCTGGTTCGCGTCGCCGCGCGGCCGGTCAAGGCGTTTCAGGGCTGGCGCTACCTCGCCCCGGAACAGGCGCCGCCGGATCTCGCCGCCGGCGCCGAGGGCGAGGATCTGCCGCCGGATCTGGCCCTGGCGCTGCGCGCGCTCGCCCTGCTCTGATCGGCGCGCGACGCATGACAATTTCAAGTCTCGCGCTTGACGGCGGAACGCCGCTCGGAGAGCGTGCGGGAATGACCGATCCCCTGACCCTGCATCGCGACATCCTCACCCTCGACAGCCATATCGATATCCCCTGGCCCGATGGTCCCGACCCGTTCAGCGAGAGCGATCGCCGCGTCGATCTGCCGAAAATGCGCCGCGGCGGGCTCACCGCCGGCTGTTTTGCCGCCTATGTGCCGCAGACCCGGCGCCGCGAGGACGATCTGCAAGCCGCTTTTCTCCGCGCCCAGACCATGTTGCAGGCGATTCGGTCCATGGGCCGCTCGCATGAGGGGCTGCGCGCCCGCGTCACCGAAACCGCCGCCGAAATCGAGGCGGCGTGGCGCGAGGGGGTGATCAGCGTCATCCCGGCGGTCGAGAACGGCCAGGCGATCGGCGGCGATCCCGGCAATCTCGGGGCGCTCAGGGCGCTCGGCGCGCGCTATATGACGCTCACGCATAACGGCCATAACGATCTCGCCGATGCCGCCATCCCGCGGCGCGATCTCGATGATCCGCCGGCCGAGCATGGCGGGCTGTCGCGCCTGGGCCGGACGACGATCGCCGAGATGAACCGTCTCGGCATGCTCGTCGATGTCTCGCACACCGCCAAGACGACGATGCTGCAAGCGGTCGCGGCCTCGCGCACGCCGGTGCTCGCGAGCCATTCCTGCGTCCGCGCCCTCTGCGATCACCCGCGCAATCTCGATGACGAGCAGCTCGATGCGCTCCGCGCGAGCGGCGGGCTGATCCAGATCACCGCCATGCCCTCGTTTCTGCGCGCCAAAGGGAGCGCGGAGACCGTGACCGTCGCCGATTTCGTCGATCATATCGACTATGCGGCGCGGCGCATCGGCGTCGCCCAGGTCGGCATTTCCTCGGATTTCGACGGCGGTGGCGGGATTTCCGGCTGGGCCAACGCCGCCGAGAGCCCGGCGATCACCGTCGAACTGCTCGCGCGCGGCTATGGCCGGGCGGAGATCGCGGCGCTCTGGGGCGGCAATTTTCTTCGCCTGCTGCGCCGCGCCGAGGAGATCGCGCGCTGATGCCGGCGGCCGCCGCTGGCGCGCCGGTTTGTCTGGGTTTATTCGCCCCCTGATCGTCATGAAGTCATCGCCGATGAAATCCCGCGTACCCTTCTCCCCGCCGGCAGTTTTCCTGTTGGCCGCGCCCTTACTCGCGGTTTTGGCGGCGACGCCGCACGCGGCGTGGGCCGGCTCGTCGCTTTCGTCCACCGATGCGTCGTCCGATCTCCCGCCGGCCGATCCGGATGCGATCGTCACCTTCCAGTGGGAAAATGCGTCGATCACCAGCAACCCGCCGCCCGACCGCTATTATTTCAACGGGCTCTATCTCGGCTATGTCTCGCCGACCGGGGATGTGCCGGGCTTCGCGAGCGATATCGGCCGCGCGCTCTGGGGCGCCGGCCAGCAGCGCGTCTCGATCGACATCCAGCAGCAGATGTTCAGCCCCGCCGCGACGGATGCGCGGCCGCCGCCAGTGACCGATGAGCCCTATGCCGGCACGATGATGGGCAATTTCTCGCTCATCCAGGACACCAATGACTGGCGCAGCATCCTCGGCGTCGATGTCGGGGCGATCGGCCCGATGGCGCTCGGCGAGCAGACCCAGAACTGGTTTCACAACCTCATCGGCCAGGAGCACGATCTCGGCTGGGGCTATCAGATGCCGGACGAGCCGGTGCTGCAATTCGAGAGTTCACGCATCTGGCGCGTCCCGACCGGGCATATCGGCGCGCTGGAGACCGATATCCTGCCCAATGCCACGGTCGGGGTCGGCAATCTCTGGATCTACGGGCTCGCCGGCGGCGTGGTGCGGATCGGCCAGGGGCTGAATTCCGATTACGGCGTCGCCCGCCTCGACCCCGGCATGTCGGGCGGCGCCGCCTATACGCCGGTCAAGCCGTTCGACTGGTATGTCTTCGCCGGCGCCGACGGCCAGGCCTGGCTTTATAACGCGACCCTCGCCGGCGAGCCGTTCCAGGCGACGCCGAGCGTCGGCGAAAGAACCTTCGTCGGCGAATTGGAGGCCGGGGTCGCGGTCATCGTCGACGGGGTGCGGGTGTCCTATACCCAGGTGTTCCAGACCCAGACGTTTTACGGCGAGCATGGCGGGCTGCACCAATGGGGCTCGCTGGTCGCCTCATTCCGGTTCTGAGATAAAAATCCCGGGGCATGCCCCGGGATCTGGTCGGCTCAGCCGGCGTTCTTGGCCACCCGCCGCCAATGGTGGAGCACAAATTCGGTATAGCCGTTGGGCTGCGCACGACCTTTGAAGACGAGATCACAGGCGGCCTTGAAGGCCACGCCGTCGAAGCTTGGCGCCATCGGGCGATAGGCCGGATCGCCGGCGTTCTGGCGATCGACCACTTCCGCCATGCGCTTGAGCGTCGCCATCACCTGCGCCTCGCCGACGACGCCGTGATGCAGCCAGTTGGCGATGTGCTGGCTCGAGATGCGCAAGGTGGCGCGGTCCTCCATCAGCCCGACATCGTGGATATCGGGCACTTTCGAGCAGCCGACGCCCTGGTCGATCCAGCGCACGACATAGCCGAGAATGCCCTGGGCGTTGTTGTCCAATTCCTGCTGCAGATCGGCCGGCGACCAGTTGGTGCCGGCGGCGAGCGGCAGGGTGAGGAGAGCGGCGAGCGGCGGCGTCGGTTTGGCCGCGAGCGCCTTTTGCCGCGCCGCGACGTCCACTTTGTGGTAGTGGAGCGCATGCAGCGTCGCCGCGGTGGGCGAGGGAACCCAGGCGGTGTTGGCGCCGGCCTCGGGATGGGCGATCTTCTGCGCCAGCATCTCCGCCATGCGGTCCGGCGCCGCCCACATCCCCTTGCCGATCTGCGCCCGCCCGGCGAGCCCGGCGGCGAGGCCGATGGTGACGTTGCGGTCCTCATAGGCGCGGATCCAGGCGGTGTTCTTCATCTCGTTCTTGCGGATCACCGCGCCGGCTTCCATGGCGGTGTGGATTTCGTCGCCGGTGCGGTCGAGGAAGCCGGTATTGATGAACGCGACGCGCGCGCGGGCGGCATGGATCGAGGCGGCGAGATTGGCGCTGGTCCGCCGCTCCTCGTCCATGATGCCCATTTTCATGGTGTCGCGGGCGAGGCCGAGCATGTCCTCGACGCGGGCGAACAGCGTATCGGCGAGCGCCACCTCCTCCGGCCCGTGCAGCTTCGGCTTGACGATATAGATCGAGCCGGCGCGGCTGTTCCGGAGCGCCTGGCCGCCGCGGAGATCATGAAGCGCGATCAGCGCGGTAACGGCGGCATCGAGGAAGGTTTCCGGGATCTCCCGGCCCTCGGCATCGCGCACCGCATCGGTGTACATGTGATGGCCGACATTGCGCACCAGCATCAGGCTGCGCCCATGAAGGGTCAGCGTGCCGCCCGCGGGCGTGGTGAAGACGCGATCGGGGTTGAGCCGGCGCTCCAGCAGGCGCCCGCCCTTCTCGAAGCTCGCGACCAATGTGCCACGCATCAGCCCGAGCCAGTTGCGATAGGCCTCGATCTTGTCGGCGGCATCGACGGTGGCGACGCTGTCCTCGCAATCCATGATCGTGCTGATCGCCGATTCGATGACGACATCGGCGATGCCGGCGGCATCCGTCCCGCCGATCGGATGGGCGCGGTCGAAGATCATCTCGACATGGAGGCCGTGATGGCGGAGCAGCACCGCCTTCGGCGCCGCAGCCTCGCCCTGATAGCCGGCGAATTGGGCGCCATCGCGAAGCCGCGCGCTGCCCTGGGCGTGGCTCGCGACGAGATGGCCGTCGCGGACGGCATACCCCGTCGCCTCGGCATGCATCGCGCCGTCGAGCGGGAAGGTTTCATCCAGAAAGCGCCGCGCCCAGGCGATCACCGCGGCACCCCGCGCCGGGTCATAGCCCTTGATCTTCGCCGCCGGCGCCGCGGGGAGCGCATCGGTGCCGTAGAGCGCGTCATAGAGGCTGCCCCAGCGGGCATTGGCGGCGTTCAGCGCATAGCGCCCGTTGGTCACCGGCACGACGAGCTGCGGCCCGGCGATATGGGCGATTTCGGGATCGACATTGGCCGTCGCGATGGCGAACGGCGCGGGCTCGGGCACGAGATAGCCGATCTCGCGGAGAAAGGCCTGATAGGCGCCGGCATCGAATTCCTGGCCGGCGCGCGCCTCGTGCCAGGAATCGATCGCGCGTTGCAGGGCGTCGCGGCGATCGAGCAGGGCCCGATTGCGCGGCGCGAGGTCGCGCACCAGGGCGCCGAACCCGTCCCAGAACGCCGCCGCGGCGACGCCGGTTCCGGGCAGCGCCTCATCGGTGACGAAGCGGTGGAGATCACGGTCGATGCGGAGCCCGCCGGCTTCGATCATGGTTTCCGTATCCCTCGCGTTCTTGTCATGCCCGCTCTTGTCATGAGTGTTCATCATGCAATTCCCATCATCCATTCAGGATCATGGTTGATCGCCGGCGTCGATTTGTCGAGAGCGAAGGGCGATCGGTAAGCATTATTCATCGCCCCATTGCGAACGCTCATGAGAGGCGGAGGCGCCGGGGTTTTGCGCGCCAGCCCGCCGCAAGCGGCGATACTTGATCTATGTCAAGGACTTGCCGGCGTGCGCCCTGGTTTCGTGAGCATGGTGGCGTGGAGGCGGTCTTTCCTGGCCCGCGTCGGTATTGCGTCCACGAACGGGGTGATCGTCATGCCGAAACTCCTGATCATTCAGGCTACCCCCTATCATTCCCGGGCAAACCGCGTGCCGTACCGGATCCGCAAACGCAAAGTCGTCGGCGCCGTCGCGCCCTATCTCGCGGCGCTGGCCCCGCCGGGCTGGGAGGTCACCTTCACCGACGATGCCATCGAGGCGCCGGACGACAACGCGCGGGTGGACGTGGTCGTGCTCACGGTGCGCACCGTCACGTCCTTGCGGGCTTATGAAATCGCGTCACAGTTTCGAGAAAGAAACATTCCGGTTCTGATGGGCGGGCCGCACGCGACCTTCCACGCCGAGGAAATGGCCGCGCACGCCGATGCGGTCTGTATCGGCGAGGGCGAGGGCGTCTTCGCCACCATGCTGGAGGATGCCGCCGCCGGACGATTGCGGAAATTCTACCGCCGCGAGACGGTCGCCGATCTCGCCGGCTTGCCGTCGCCGCGCTGGGACATCCTGAAGCCGAACCATTATGCGTTCTATAGCCCCTACGTCATCCAATACTCACGCGGCTGCCCCTATACCTGCGATTTCTGCGCCGAGCGCCGCCTGAACGGCGATTACGGCTATCGCTACCGCCCGGTCGAAGAGGTGGTCGAGGAAGTCAAGCGATGCGGCAAGCGCCATATTTTCTTCGCCGCGAGCCAGTTCGTCGGCAACAAGGCGCGCACCATGGCGCTTCTGGAAGCGCTCATTCCCCTTAAAATCCGCTGGTCCGCCTTGTTTTCCGCGCATTTTTTCCTGGATCCGAAATTCACCGCGCTCGCGCGGCGATCGGGGCTGCTCCACGTCAACATGGGGATCGAGAGCATCAGCCAGGACACGCTCAAAGCGATGAACAAAAGCTTCAACAAATCTCAGGAATACGGCCATATCGCCCGGATCCTGCACCAGAACGACATCAGTTTCTCGTTCAACTTCGTATTCGGCGCCGATGACGATGACGTTGACGTCTTTCCGAAGACGCTGGCTTTCTTGAACGAGCACAAGGTCGACGCCGCCTATTTCAATGTCATGGTGCCGCTGCGGGGAACACCACTCTATGACCGCATGAAGGCCGATGGCCGGATCCTCGATGAGGAAAACATGGATCGCTGGCCGGGCGTGTTCTGCCATTTCCGGCCGCTCAGATTTCCGCCCGAGCGATTGATGCAGGAGGTCAAGGCGCTGCAGCGCAGCTTCTATTCCCTGGGATCGATCGTGAGGCGGCTTTCGCTGCCGCGCTCGGAATCGCGTCTCGCCTCATGGAACGTCAATCTCTCGCAACGGAAAGTCGCGGTGAATTCGGATTCGATGAACGAGTTCGAGGATTTTTGAGCCGTCAGGCGCTTCCCGCGTTGAACGGAATGCGGGAAGCGCCGAGGGGCGATGGCGTCAGGCGGCCGCGTGGCTGGTGCCGCGCTGGGCGAGACGGTGATCGAGGCTGAAGGCGCCGGCGCCGAAGGCGGCGATGTGCAACAGCCCGCCGGCGATGGCGAGGTTTTTCAGGAAATTGATCTGCTGGCCATGGTCGGCGAAATTATTATGGAAGGCGAGGGCGGTGACCAGGGCAAACAGCGCCATGATCGCCGCGACGGCCCGCGTCTGCCAGCCCAGCACCAGGAGGATGCTGCCGCCGATCTCGATCAGCACGGCGACGATATAGGCGGCCATCGGCAGCGGCAGCCCGCCGGAGGCGATGTATTGCATGGTTCCGGCCGGATTCTCGATCTTGCCGATGCCGGCGAGAATGAACAGGACGGCGATCAGGACGCGCCCGATGAGATCGACGCTTTGTTGCATGGTGGCTCTCCTTTTGGCGCGGCGCGGCCGCGCGGATTGTCTCGATGGCCTGACGATAACGGGGTATTAATTTAATGTCGAACGAATTTTTACCTCTCCCCGGGGTCTGCGGACGGCGGGAATCGAACCCGCACTTCCGAAACGGAAAGCAGATTTTAAGTCTGCTGCGTCTACCTGTTCCGCCACGTCCGCATGAGAAGACCTTTATCCCTCGCAGAGCCGGCGGGCGATTTCAAGCGCGCGCCGGAGCAGCGTTTCATTCGCCTCGGGCGTCAGAAACCCGCTATGGGCGGAAAGCGTGACATTGGCGAGGCGCGCGAGCGGATGCCCGGCCGGCAGCGGCTCGGTGGCGAAGACATCGAGCGCGGCATGGGCGATATGCCCGCGTTCGAGACCCGCGATCAGCGCCGCCTCGTCGACCAGCGCGCCGCGCGCGGTGTTGACCAGGATCGCCCCCGGCCGGAGCCGCGCCAGCCGCCCGGCATCGAGAAAGCCCCGCGTCTCGTCATTGAGCAGGAGATGCAGCGAGACGACATGGCTCTCGGCGAGCAGCGTATCGAGAGGGACGAAGCTGACGCCGGGCGCGGTCTTCGGGCTCCGGTTCCAGGCGAGCACCCGCATCCCGCCGCCCGCCGCGATTCGCGCGACCTCGGCGGCGATCCCGCCGAAGCCGATCAGGCCGAGCGTCTTGCCGGTGAGCTGCACGCCCGGGATGCGCGGCCAGCCGCCGGCGCGCACGCCGCGATCCATCGCCGCGATCCCGCGCGCCGCCGCCCACATCAGCGCGATGCTATGCTCGGCGACCGCGGTGTCGCCATAGCCCTTGATGGTATGGACGGTGATGCCGAGGGTGGCGAGTTCCTCGGGGTTCATGTAGCTCCGCGCGCCGGTGCCGAGAAAAATGACATGGCGGAGCGCGGGGCAAGCGGCGAGCGCCGAGGTCGGAAGCGAGGAATGATCATCGAGCACGAAATCATACCCGGCCAGCAATCGCGGCAGCGCCTCGGGCGCGATGCGGGCGGCGCGGTTGACGGTGATCGGCGGGTCGCCGGGGCCGTGGAGGCGCGCGACGATCGCCGCCATGGTTTCGTCCGCATCGAGAAAAAGACCGCGCATGAAGCCGCTCCCGGTTGATCGCCGCCTGGATGCGGCCACTCTGCGCAAAGCGGCGCCGGCCAGCAAGCCGCCGCGCCGGCGCCTTGGCCGCTGGCTTGCCCGCGCGGTCATCGCGCTGGTCTGGGGCGGGCTTGCCCTCGGGCTGATCTTTCTCTGGCTGATCCATGATCTGCCGCGGCCGCGAGACGCGATCACCGCGCGCCGGCCGAGCCTCACACTCGAGGACAGCGCCGGCCACGTGATCGCGCGCTACGGCGATATCGTCGGCGCGACGGTGCATCTCGCCGATCTGCCGCCCGATCTCCCGGCGGCGGTGGTCGCGGTCGAGGATCGGCGCTTTTTCCACCACGGCGCGCTCGATGGGTGGGGGATGGCGCGGGCCGCGTTCGTCGATCTCACCGCGCGGCGGATCGTCCAGGGCGGCTCGACGCTCAGCCAGCAGGTCGCCAAGACGCTGTTTTTGAGCAATCGGCGGACGTTCCGCCGGAAAATTCAAGAAATCATTCTATCCTATTGGATTTACAATCATTTCTCAAGAAATCAGATCCTCGAGATCTGGCTCAACCGGGTCTATCTCGGCGCCGGGGCGTTCGGGGTGGACGCCGCGGCGCGGGTCTATTTCGGCATCCCCGCGCGCCGCCTCGCGCTGTGGCAGGCGGCGATGATCGCCGGGCTGCCGCGGGCGCCGGCGCGCTTCAATCCCCGCGCCGACCCCGCCGCCGCCATCGCCCGCACCCGCCAGGTGCTGGCGGCGATGCGTGTCGCCGGCGTGATCACCGAGGCCACCGAAAACGCCGCCATCGCCGCGATCGCGCTGCCGCCGCTGCCCGGTGGCGGCTGGTTCGCCGATTGGGCGGCCGAGCAGGCCGAGTCCGGCTTGCCCCAAGGCGAGGACGCGACGCTGCGCACGTCGCTCGATTCCCGTTTGCAGGCGGCGGCGTCGAGCGGGCTCAAGGCGCTGCTCGACGGCCCCGGCGCCGGCGCCGGGGTGGGCGAGGGCGCGGTGGTCGCGCTCGATGCCGCGACCGGCGCCGTCCGCGCCATGGTCGGCGGGCGGGCGGAGAGCGGCGGTGGCTTCAACCGCGCCGTCGCCGCGCGGCGCCAGCCGGGCTCGGCGTTCAAGCCCTTCGTCTGGCTCGCCGCCCTCGAGCGCGGCGAGACGCCGGCGAGCCTGGTCGAGGACGCGCCGATCAGAATCGGCACCTGGGCGCCGCGCGACATCGAGCACCGTTATCAGGGTGCCATCACCCTGACCGCGGCGCTGGCGCAATCCTCCAACACCGCTGCCGTCCGTCTCCTGCTCCGGAGCGGCGGCCCGGGCGCCGTGATCGCGCTCGCCCGCCGTCTCGGCATCGGCGACCCCCTGCCCGACGACGCCTCTCTCGCGCTCGGCACCGCGTCCGTCGGACTGCTCGAATTGACGGCGAGCTACGCGCCGTTTTTCAACGGCGGAAACCGTATCCGGCCGCATTATCTCGCCACCGGCCCGCGCGTGACCGCGCCGGTCATCGCCCAAGCCGAGGCCGCGATGATGAAAACCATGCTCGCCGCCGTGGTCAGCGAAGGCACCGGCCGCGCCGCCGCCATCCCCGGCGAGACCGTCGCCGGGAAAACCGGGACGTCCCAGGCCTATCGCGACGCCTGGTTCATCGGCGCCGTTCGCGGCACCCTGATCGGCGTCTGGCTCGGCAACGACGACGCGAGCCCGACCAAAGGCATCACCGGCGGCAGCCTGCCCGCGCGCCTGTTCCACGACCTCGCCCTGGTGGTGGCGCGGGAGTGAAGGGAAGGCCAGGGCGGAGCCCTGGCCTTCCC
>JAKCCP010000196.1 GCA_021841985.1 Pseudomonadota bacterium
AACAGCGACGCCTTCGAGCGGCAGGCGGCGGAGGGGCTGCTCTCCTGCCCCCATTGCGGCGATAGCGGCGTCACCCGGGCGCTGATGGCACCGGCGCTGACGCGGCGCGAGGCCGCGGCCCCCCCGCCGCCCGCCGCCACGCCCGCGCCGAAAGCACTCACCGGGCCGCCATTGCCGGATCAGGTGCGCGCCGCCCTCCAGCGGCTGCGCGCCGAGATCGAGAAAAGCTGCGACTATGTCGGCCCCGGCTTCGCCGACGAGGCACGGCGCATCCATCGCGGCGAAAGCGCGGCCCGTCCGATTTATGGCGAGGCCAGCGGCGAGCAGGCCGAGCAGCTCGCCGAGGAGGGCATCGAGGTCGCCCGCATTCCCTGGGTGCCGCGCGCCGACGGCTGATTTTGCACCGCGGCATGGTTTCGCGGCGCCTCGATCCATGGTAACCAACCGCGCCATGCCTCGTTGTCGTTTGGGATCGGAGTTTTGTCATGCGCCTTGATGCCATCGCCATCGGCTACAACCCCCCGGACGACGTCAATGTCGTGATCGAGGTCGGGGTTGGCGGCGAGCCGATCAAATATGAGATGGATAAGGCGGCAGGCACCCTGGTGGTCGACCGCTTTCTCCATACGCCGATGCGCTATCCCGGCAATTACGGTTTCGTTCCCCACACGCTCTCCGATGACGGCGACCCGATCGACGTTTTGATCGCCAATACCCGCCCGATCGTGCCCGGCGCGGTGATCAATGTGCGCCCGATCGGCGTTTTGAAGATGGAGGACGATGGCGGCGGCGACGAGAAGATCCTCGCCGTGCCATCGCCCAAGCTGACGAAACGTTATGTTCATGTCATGAACTATACGGATCTGCCGGAAATCACCATCGGCCAGATCCAGCATTTTTTCGAGCACTACAAGGATCTCGAGCCCGGCAAATGGGCCAAGATCGCCGGTTGGGGAGACGCCGAGGAGGCGCGGCGGTTGATCCGGGAAGCGATCGCGCGCGAGCGAAAGGCCCAAAAACGGCCATAGAGTAGTATCCGAAGGCGGATTTCACCGCGCGCCGCGCCCGTCACGGCGCGGTGCGCTGATGCCGGCGGCGGAGGGCGGTGATTTCGGCGAGGATGGAGAGCGCGATCTCCTCGGGCGTTACGGCATCGATCGCGAGACCGGCCGGGGCGTGCAGCCGATCCAGCCGCGCGGGATCGACGCCCCGCCCGCTCAACGCCGCGCGCAGCACCGCGACCTTGCGGCGAGAGCCGACGAAAGCGACGTAGCCGGCGGAAGCGTCGAGCGCGGCCTGGAGCGCCGCCTCATCGCCGCTGCCCTGGGTCGCGACGACGATATAGCGTTGGGCGGGGGCGAGTTCGCCGAAAGCATAGGCGGTCAGCCGCGCATCCGGCGCCTCGAAAGCGATCTGGGCCGCCTCCGGGGCGGCCACGCGCACGAAATAGCCGAACCGGCGGGCGAGGCTCGCCAGCGCGACCGCAACCGGCGAGGCGCCGCAGACGAGCAGTTCCGGGCGTGGCAGCACCGGTTCGACGAAGACGTCCATCCCGCCCTGGCTCGGGCAGGCGTTCTTCGCGAAATGGATGCCGTAACGATCATCCCCCGGTTGCACGCCCTGCGTTTTCAGGACGTCGAGCGGCTGGACCGATACCAGCCGCGGCCGGCCGTCCGCCATCGCGGCGCGGGCCGCCTTGAGCACCGCCGCGCGCGCGCAACCGCCACCGATCCAGCCCGCCTCGATGGCGCCGTCGGCCCGGATCACGGCTTTCGCGCCGGCTTTCGCCGCGGTCAGCGAGACGGTGCGCACCACCGTCGCGACCGCGAACGGTGCCCCCGCGATTTTCAGCGCGCCGATCAGATCGAGGATGTCTTCGGCCGCGTTCATGGTCATCTCTTCCCTCATAGCCGGCTCAGGGATTCTTCCAGGGCCGCGAGGCCCTCCAGCGAGCCGGCTGGCGCCAGCAGGCGGAGATGGGGCAGCGCCGCCCGCATGCCCTGGGCGATCGGCTCGTCATCGGCGCGCGCCATCACCGGATTGAGCCAGACGATGCGCCGGCAGCGCCGCCGGAGGGCCGCCATCTCGCGGCCGAGCAACGCGGGATCGCTGGTCTCAAAGCCGTCGGAGACGATGAAGCAGACCGCGCGGCCGGCGAGCGCGCGCGGCGCGTGGCGGCGATTGAAAAGGGCGATCGACTCGCCGAGGCGCGTGCCGCCGCCTATCCCTTTGGCGAGCAGGGTGAGCCGGTCGAGGGCGCGCGGCCGGTCGCGATCGCGCATCGCCTCGCCGACGCTGGCCAGCCGCGTGTGGATGAGGAACACCTCCGCCTTCTCCGCCCGGCGCATCACGCCAAGCGCGAAGCGCAGGAACAGCGGCGTGTGCGGGGTCATCGAGCCGGAGACGTCGAGCAGCAGCGCGATGCGGAGCGGCTCCGGGCGCGGCCGCTTCCAGACGAGGTCGAAGGGCGTGCCACCATGCCCGAGGCTCGCGCGGATCGTCTGTCGCAGGTCGAGCCGGCCGCCGTGGCTGACGCGCCGCCTTTGCCGCCCATCGCGCGCGCGGAGCCGGGTGATCAGCCGGAGAGCAACCGCCTCGGCGGCGGCGAGCGCGTCCGGATCGCCGAGCCGCCGCATGTCGCTTTCGGCGCCGCTCGTCGTCGTGGACATGCCGCCCCGCATGGCCTCTCCGTCGTCGAGCGCCTCTCCGGTTTCCGTCGTCTCCGCCGCTTCCGCGCTGCCGTCCCGACGCCGTTCGGCCCGCTCGGCGGCGAGCGCGCGGAGCGAGCGCGGCCCCGGCGTTGCCTGTGGCGCGCCGCTCGTCTGTACCACCCGGCGCGCGCGCCGGCCGAGGAAGGCGGCATCGAAGAGGGCATCGAAGCGTTCCCAGTCGGCGCGCCGGCCGGCGAACAGGGCGCGCAAGGCGGGGCGGAGTGTTGCGGCGCTCCGTGCCAGCGGCGAGGCGACGATGCGCGCGGCATCGGCGCTCTCGCTCATGCCGGTGGCGAAACCGGCCTCGCGCAGCGTCGCCGAAAACGCCGCGATGCGCCTGGCGATCAGGGTTTCCGCGCGCATCGCCTCACGCCACCTTGGCGATCAGGCGCGAGAACGCGACGCGATCGATCCGCGCGTGGTCCTCTTGCGTTTTCAGGAGGCAGGCGAGGGTTTCGTAGAGCATCTCCGGCGCGTCGCCGAGATCCCGCACGCCGAGACCGAGCAGCGCCGCGACCCAATCCAGGCTTTCGGCAACCCCCGGAACCTTGCGGAGCTGCTCCTTGCGGAGTGCCGCGACCAGGCGCGCGGCTTGCCCCGCGAGGTCGATGCCGAGCGCGGGCAATCTGGCGCGGAGGATCGCGACCTCGCGATCGACGGACGGATAGTCGATGAAGTGATAGAGGCAGCGCCGGCGCAGCGCGTCCGATAATTCGCGGGTGCCGTTCGAGGTGAGCACGACGCGCGGGATGCTGCGCGCGCGGATCGTGCCGAGTTCCGGGATGCTCACCTGGAAATCGGACAGCAGCTCGAGCAGGAAGGCCTCGAACGCCTCGTCGGCGCGGTCGATCTCATCGATCAGCAATACCGGCGGGCGCGCCTCGCGGATCGCCGCGAGCAAAGGGCGTTCGAGAAGATAGCGCTCGCTGAACAGGGCCTCCTCGATCTCCTCCGCGCCCTCGCTCGCCCCCGCTTCCCGCGTTTTGATCGCCAGCAACTGACGCTGGTAGTTCCACTCGTAGAGCGCGCTCGCCTGATCGAGCCCCTCGTAGCATTGCAGCCGGATCAGGCGGGTATCATGCACAGCCGCGAGCGCGGTGGCGACGGCGGTCTTGCCGACCCCGGCGGCCCCTTCGAGCAGGAGCGGCCGGCCCAGCATCGCCATCAGCAGGAGCGCGGTCGCGAGATCCTGGTCGGCGACATAGCCGGTATCGGCGAGGCGTTCGGCGATCTCCTCGCGCGTCAACGCCGCCCCTCCGGTGCCGCCCCCTCGATCATCCTTGCGCCCCGAGCGCCTCCGCCGCTTGCCACAGACGCCAGGCATCGTGCGGCATCTGGATGTGGGTCGCCCCGAGGAAGGCGAAAGCATCGTTCACCGCGTTCGAGAACGCCGGCACGCCACCCACGTTCGGACTCTCGCCGACCCCCTTGGCGCCGATCGGATGATGCGGCGAGGGGGTGACGGTGAAGTCGGTTTCCCATTTCGGTGTCTCGACCGCGGTCGGCAGGAAGAAATCCAGGAACGAGGCGCCCTTCACATTGCCGATATCGTCATAGGCGATCTCCTGGCCCATGGCGATCGCGAAGGCCTCGGTCAGCCCGCCATGCACCTGGCCCTCGATGATCATCGGGTTGATGCGCGTGCCGCAATCATCGAGCGCGTAGAAGCGGCGAGTCTTCGCGACACCGGTATCGACGTCGATATCCATCACACAGATATAGGCGCCGAAGGGATAGGTCATGTTCGGCGGATCGTAGTAGTTGACCGCCTCCAATCCCGGCTCCAGGCCGGGCGGCGGCGCGCTGTAGGCCGTCCAGGCGATGTCCTTCATCGTCTTGAACCGCTCCGGCATGCCCTTGACGCGGAAGCGGTCGATATCGAACTCCACGTCGTCGTGGTGTACTTCGAGGAGGTGGGCGGCGATCATCTGCGCCTTCGCCTTGATCTTGCGGCAGGCCATGGCGGTCGCGGCGCCGGCGGTGGGCGTCGAGCGCGACCCATAGGTGCCGAGCCCGTAGGGGGCGGTATCGGTATTGCCCTCCTCGATCATCACGTCGTCGGCCGGGATGCCGAGTTCGGAGGCGATGATCTGGGCGTAGGTCGTCTCGTGCCCCTGACCCTGGCTCTTGGTGCCCATGCGGGCGATCACGGCGCCCGTCGGGTGGATGCGGATCTCGGCGCTGTCGAACATCGCGATGCCGAGGATGTCGCAATTCTTCGCGGGGCCGGCGCCGACGATCTCGGTGAAGAAGGAAACGCCGATGCCCATGATCTCGCGTGTCTCGCGGCGCCGGAAGGCCTCCTGCCGCGCCTTCTGCTCGGCGCGGAGCGCGCTGTACCCGACCGCCTCCAGCGCCTTCTGCAGGGCCGTGTGGTAGTCCCCGGAATCGTATTCCCAGCCGAGCGCGGAGTGGTAGGGGAACTGCTCGCGGCGGATGAAATTGCGCATCCTGAGTTCGGCCGGATCGAGCCCCAGCTTGTGGGCCAGGATGTCCATCGCGCGCTCGATGCAATAGGCCGCCTCGGTGACACGGAAGGAGCAGCGATAGGCGACGCCGCCCGGGGCCTTGTTGGTGTAGACCCCGTCCACCGCGACATGCGCGGTCGGGAAATCATAGGAGCCGGTCACGATGTTGAAGAAGCCGGCGGGCCATTTGGAGGGGTCGGCGCAGGCATCGAACGCGCCGTGATCGGCGAGCACATGCACGCGGAGCGCCTTCACCCGGCCCTCGCGCGTCGCCGCGATTTCCGCCGTCATGTGATAGTCGCGGGCAAACGAGGTGGTGGAGAGGTTCTCGATCCGGTCCTCCACCCATTTCACCGGCCGCCCGGTGACGATCGAGGCGACGATCGCGCAGACATAGCCGGGATAGACGCCGACCTTGTTGCCGAAGCCGCCACCGATATCGGGCGCGATCACGTGGATCTTGTGTTCCGGAATCCCGGAGAGGATCGCGGCCACCGTGCGCACCACATGCGGCGCCTGGAACGTGCCCCAGACGGTAAGCTCGCCCTTGATCTTGTCGAACGAGGCGACCGACTGGCAGGTCTCCAGCGGACAGGGATGCACACGCTGATAGGAGATCAGTTCCTTGATCGTCACCTCCGCGTCGCGGAAGGCGAGATCGGTCGCCTCGCGATCGCCGACTTCCCAGGCGAAGATGTGGTTGGGGTGCTTGCGCTCGCCATGCGCGCCGGTGGTCTTGTCCTTGATGTCCTCGCGCAGGATGGGGGCCTCCGGCGTCATCGCCTTGAAGGGGTCGACGAGCACCGGCAGCGCCTCGTACTCCACCTCGACGAGATCCGCGGCGTCGGCCGCGATATAGCGTTCGGTCGCGACGACGAAGGCGATCTCCTGGTTCTGGAACAGCACTTTTTCGCCGGCGAGCACCGCTTGGACGTCGCCCGCGAGGGTCGGCATCCAGTCGAGCTTGAGCGGTTTCAGATCCTCGGCGGTCAGCACCGCGAGCACGCCCGGCACCGCCTTCGCCTTGGCGGTATCGATCCGCTTGATCCGCGCATGGCCATAGGGCGAGCGATGGAAGTCACCATACAGCATGCCGGGCAGCTTGATGTCGTCGACATACTTGCCCTTGCCCTGGGTGAAGCGGACATCCTCGACCCGCTTGCGCTTGCAGCCGAGCCCCTGAAGCTTGGCCTCGCGGGCCTCGCGGGTTTCGCTCATCTCGTTCATTCCGCGGCCTCCTGGAGGTTTTCGCCGTTGAGCCGCGCGGCCGCGAAGGCGATCGCCCGCACGATGTTCTGATAGCCGGTGCAGCGGCAGAGATTGCCGGCGATGCCGGCACGGATGTCATCCTCCGAGGGGCGGGGGATCTCCTGCAGCAGCCGATAGGCGCGCATGATCATCCCCGGCGTGCAAAAACCGCATTGCAGCCCGTGCATCTCGCGAAAACCCTCCTGCAGGGGGTGCAGCGTGCCGTCCGCGGCCGCCAGATCCTCGATCGTGCGGATCGTCGCACCTTCGGCCTGCACCGCGAACAGCGTGCAGGATTTCACCGAGCGGCCATCGAGATCGACCGTGCAGGCGCCGCAATGCGTGGTGTCGCAGCCGATATGGGCGCCGGTCAGGTCGAGCTGCTCGCGCAGAAAATGGACGAGCAGCGTGCGCGGCTCGACCAGCGCCTCGACCGGATTGCCATTCACGGTGAGCGAGAGCGGGATCTTCTTCATGCCGTTCCTCCTTTCAAGCGCCGGCTTTCAAGCGCCGGCTTTCAAGCGCCGGCTTTCAATGCGGCCCGGGCAAGGGCGCGCCGCGTCACCACGCCGGCCATTTTGGTCCGGTACTCCACCGGCCCGCGCCCGTCGGCGGTGGGGGTGACGATCGCCTCGACCGCCCGCGCCGCCGCCGCGAAGGCGCCCTGATCCGGCTTCTCACCGATCAGCATGGCCGCCGCCGCCTCGGCCAGAAGCGGCGTCGGGGCGAGATTGGTGAGACCGATCGCGCAGGTGGCGATACGCCCATCCTTGAGGGTGAGCATCACCGCCGCGGCGGCCGTCGCGTAATCGCCGATTTTGCGCTTGAGCTTCTCATAGGCGTGGCCGTGCCCGGGCGGGGCGGCGGGAATATGGATCGCGGTGAGGATCTCACCCGCCGCCAAAGCCGTGACATAGGCGCCGTGATAGAACTCACGTGCCTTCACCCGCCGCTCCCCGGTGGCGCTGGCGAGATGATAGGTGGCATCGAGGCACATCATCAGCGCCGGCATGTCGTTGCCGGGGTCGCCGTTGGCGACGTTGCCGCCAAGCGTGCCGCAATAGCGGATCTGCGGGTCGGCGATCTGGCGCGCGGTCTCGCCGATGATCGGCAGGCCGGCCGCCAGCGCGTCATGCCCGATCAGCTCCGCCTGGGTGGTGGTCGCGCCGATCACCCAGGCCTCGCCCTCCCGCCGGATGCCCTTCAGCGTCACGATGCCGCCGAGATCGATCAGGTGCTCGGGGGTCGCGAGGCGAAGCTTCATCATCGGGATGAGACTGTGCCCGCCGGCAAGCGCCCGGCCGTCTTCCGGATGGGCGGCGAACAACGCCACCGCCTCGTCGAGGCTTTTGGGGCGATGATAGGCGAATGGGCCTGGAATCACGGCTTTCTCCTCCCCGATGATGGTTTTGGCCCGATGATGGCGCTGGGCGATGGTGTTGGACCCGCGAGCCGGGCCGGTATCGATGTCCGAATATCGGAGCGCCTGCCGACAGCGCCAAAGCCTAATGCACGAGAGCCCCAACGCCGGGCTGGACGCGCGAAATGCCGTGTTTGCGCATGAAATGCGTCAGATAGGCTGTCCTTCCGCGCGGGCGTCGAGCGATGCCCGCAGCGTCGGGTAGCGGCTCCGGCTCACCGGAACCGGCATCCTGGTGCCGGCGAGCCAGGCGAGCCCGCCATCGCCGGTCCGCTCGATCGACGTCACGGCATCGAAGGCGACCAAATGGCTGCGATGGACACGGATGAAACGTTTGGGATCGAGCTTCGACTCCACCGCGCCGATCGATAACTGGCACAGGGCCTCGCCCTCGCCATCCACGAGCATCGTGTAATGCCCGTTGGCATGAACCGCGCGGAGGACGCTGACCTCGATATAGATCGTGCGGCCCTGGCGTTCCGCCGGCAGGGCAATTGCCGGCCGGCGCGGCGGCGAGCCATCCGCGCCGCAAAACGGGGTGGCGCTGTTGGCCTCGGCAAGGCGCGGCAGCGTCTCGACCCCGCCCCGTTCCTGTTCCGCCCAAGGCGGATCGGCGGGGGGAGGGGGCACGGCCGCGAGCGCGGTTTGCGGCATCACGCTTGCGACGCTCGCCCAGGAAAACGGCGGCGAGGGCCCGGCCGGCACGTCGGCGGGTGTTTCCGCGCCGCGCTCCGGGTGCAACGCCAGCAGAAAGCCGAGCGAGATCGCGACCGCGACCGCCGCCACCATCACGGCGAAGATCTGGGGGGGCAGCCCGGCACCGGAGGCGGCGGGCGGGGCACAGACCACCATCGTCGTGCCCTCCATCGCCGTATAGTGCATGCCAGAGATGGCAAGCCCGATCAGGACCGCCGCACTCACCGGCGGCTGGCGCGCGGCCCCGGTCCGCAACGCCAGATGCAGGCCGAGCCCGGAGGCGGAGATCCCGACGATCGCGCTCGCGATCACGTAGGCGGGGTTGTAGCTCAGGATGAAATCGGTGTTCAGCGCCGACATGCCGATGAAATGCATCCCGACGATGCCGGCGCCCATCAGCAGCGCGCCGAAGAGGAAGGCCGCCGAGGACAGGGGATGGTTCGCCACCAAGGCGATGGCGCCGGCGACCGCGAGGATCGCCACGATGAAGGAAAGCAGCGTCGGGCCGAGCAGGTAATGCGCGGGGGAAGGCATACGGAGCGCCAGCATGCCGACGAAATGCATGCCCCAGATGGCGACCCCGAGGGTGATCGCCGAAGCGCCGAGCAGGGCGAGACGCGCCTTACCGGCGGCGGCCCGCATGCGGGTGGCCAGCACGAGAGCGACGAATGCGCCCTGAATCGCGAGCAGGACGGGCAACAGGAAGAGCGACGGTGCGTATTGAATAGGCAACGCGGCGGCATTTCCTCTGTTGGGTAAACTCTATCATAGGCCCCCAAGCCACGCCAATGCTCTCGTGGGTCAGGAAAATGAGACGGATGAGAGGTCTTTTCGTGCCGGCGGCGGGGGTGGGCGACAAACGCCGCCGAAGCTGGCAAGATCGCCAGTGTCCTCTCGCCGCTCATGGTTCCCCGCCCGCATGCACCAGATTTTGTTCCTGCGCCACGCCAAAGCCGCCGCCGCCAGCCCCGGCGTTCCCGATGAGGCGCGACCGCTGACGGCGCGCGGGGGCCGCGATGCGGCGGCGATCGGGGAGACGATGCGCGCGCGTGGTCTGCTCCCGGATCTCGTGCTGGTCTCCAGCGCCCGGCGCGCCCTGGAGACGCTGGCGGCGCTCGAACCCTGGGAGGAGACGCCGCTGATCGAGACCATGGCGCCGCTCTATCTCGCCAGCGCCGAGCGGATCGTCGGGATTCTGAACGAGGTTGCGGAAACCGTGCGCAGCGTGCTGGTGGTCGGGCATAATCCGGGCTTGCATGACTGCGCGCTGCGGCTCGCGGATCGCCGCGGCGACGGCGCCAGGGCGCGGCTGGAGGAGGGGCTGCCGACCGGA
>JAKCCP010000403.1 GCA_021841985.1 Pseudomonadota bacterium
AGTCATAGATATCCTGCAGCCTGACGAAAAACCCCGGCCGTGCCGCGGCCGGGCGCGGGCGCAGCAAGCGGTTGCACAGCATCGGCACCAGGGTCAGCGCGATCATCGCCGAGATGATGATGGTGATCGCGAGCGTGATGGCGAATTCGTGAAATAGCCGCCCCACGACATCGCCCATGAACAACAGCGGGATCAGCACCGCGATCAGCGAGACGGTGAGCGAGATGATGGTGAAGCCGATCTGCGCCGAGCCCTTGAGCGCGGCCACCAGCGCGCTTTCGCCGGCCTCGATGAAGCGCGAGATGTTCTCAATCATCACGATCGCATCATCGACGACGAAGCCGGTGGCGATGGTGAGCGACATCAGCGAGAGATTATCGAGGCTGAAGCCAAGCAGATACATCACGCCGAGCGTGCCGACCAGCGAGAGTGGCACGGCAAGACTGGGGATAATGGTCGCGGGCACGCTCTGGAGAAAAAGATAAATTACCAGAACGACCAGCACGACGGCGAGTGCTAGCTCGACCTCGACATCGCGCACCGAGGCGCGGATGCTGGTGGTGCGATCGGCGAGCAGCGCGACATTGGCGCTGGCCGGCAAGGTCGATTGCAGTTCCGGCAACAGCGCCTTGACGCGCTCGGCGACGGCAATGACGTTGGCACCGGGCTGGCGCTGGATGTTGAGAATGATCGCCGGCTCCCGGTTCATCCAGGCGGCAAGCTGGGCGTTCTCGGCGCCGTCGATGACGGTTGCGATGTCGGAGAGAAAAACCGGCGCGCCGGCGCGATAGGCGACGACGGCATGGCGGTATTCCTCGGCGGTGGTGAGCTGATCGTTGGTGTTGATCGTGGAAGCCCGCGCCGGCCCGTCGAAGCCGCCCTTGGCGAGGTTGATGTTGATATTGGTGATGGTGGTGCGGAGATCGTCGATATTGAGCCCGAAGGCGGCCATCGCGGTCGGGTTGATCTGCACCCGCACCGCCGGACGATGGCCCCCGCTCACGGTGACGAGGCCGACGCCGGCGAGTTCGGAGAGCTTTTGCGCGAGCCGCGTCTCGGCGAGATCCTCAAGCCGGATCAGCGGCAATGTCTTCGACGTCAGCGCCAGCGTGAGGATCGGCGCGTCGGCGGGATTGACCTTGGCGTAGATCGGCGGCGCCGGCAGATCCGCGGGCAGCAGATTGTTCGCGGCATTGATCGCGGCCTGCACTTCTTCTTCCGCGACATCGAGGCTGACCGAGAGATTGAATTGCAGGGTGATCATCGAGGCGCCGGCGGCGTTGATCGAGACCATCTGGTTGAGCCCCGGCATCTGGCCGAGCTGCTCCTCAAGCGGCGCGGTGACGGAGGTCGTCATCACCTCGGGACTGGCGCCGGGGTAAAAGGTCTGCACCTCGATCGTCGGGTAATCGACCTCGGGCAGCGCCGAGATCGGCAGGAACCCCCAGGCGACGAGGCCGGCGAGCATGAGGGCCACCATCAACAGCGTGGTCGCGACCGGGCGCTGGATGAAAAGGGCGGAGGGGTTCACGGCGCGCGGTGCCCCGCCTCAATGCGCGGGCGTCGCCGCGGCGGGTTGCAGGACCGTGACCTTGGCGCCATCGCGCAGCCGGTCGGCGCCATCGACCACGACATGCTCGCCGGGCTTGAGGCCCTCGGTGATCACGCTCTGGTCCTTATTCTGTGGCCCGAGCGTGACGGGGCGCATGCTGACCGTGTTGTCGGGACCGACAACATAGACATAAGCGCCGGGCGCGCCGGTGAGCACCGCGGCATGCGGCACGAGGGTTGCGTTATGCAGGGTCTTGACCAGGAGATGGGCGTTGACGAACTGGTTGGGGAAAAGCTCGGTGTTCTTGTTGGCGAACATGGCGCGGAGATTGACCATGCCGGTCGAGGTGTTGATCTCGCTGTCGATCGCATAGACGGTGCCGTCGGCGAGATGCTGGGTGTCGCTGCGATCAAAGGCCGCGACCTGGAGGGCGCCGCTCGCCTTGAGCCCGGCGAGAACTTCCGGCACGCTATCTTCGGGCAAGGTAAAAATCACGGTGATCGGCTGGATCTGCGCGATCACCGCAACCCCGGTGGGGCTGCTCGGCTGGACGAAATTGCCGGGATCGACGAGGCGGAGCCCGATCAGCCCGGTGATGGGCGCGACGATGTGGCAATAAACAAGGTCGAGCTTGGCATTGTCGATCTGCGCCTGATCGACCTTCACCTTGCCCTCATATTGCTTCACCACATAAACCTGATCCTCGTAGGTCTGGCGCGCGATCGAGTCCTGGCGGTTGAGCGTGTGGTAGCGCTCGAGATCCATGCGCGCCTGGCCAAGGCTTGCCTGATCGGCGGCGAGCTGGCCCTCGTACTGTTCGAGCATCACCTGATAGGGGCGCGGATCGACTAGCGCGATCTCCTGGCCCTGTTTGACGGTCTGGCCTTCCTGGAACTCGACATTCATCAGGTAGCCGGCGATCTGCGAGATCACCGTCACGGTATAGACCGGCGTCACGGTGCCAAGCTCGGTCAGCGTGACGGGGAAATCGCCGCTCACCGCCTCGGCCTCGCGCACCGGCTGGGGCAGCGCGCTGGCGGGGGCGATCGCGGGGCGGTGATGCGTCCCGCGCCCCGGCTTCAGCCACCAGCCAAGCCCGGCGCCGGCGAGCAGCACCAGCGCGAGCCCGAGCGCGAGCCGCCGTTTGCGCGACGCCGGCCGGGTCTCGGGCGGGGTCTCGGGCGGCCGGACCGCTGGCTCGCGCGGGGCCACCTCCGATCGCGGCGGCTTGCTGGTGACGTGCTGGTCCATAGGCGCCTAGGGGGCTGTTCTCGCGTCAGAAGACGAACGGCGGGGCAACGGGGTCAGGGCGGCCATCGCGCCGGGTTCCTAGCCGGGCGGCGCATATTCTTGCGGCGGCGGGGCGTAATGACCACCTTGGGATGGCGGCGCCGACCCCAAGGCCGATCAGCGCATACCTGAAGCGGCAGGTTTTCCGCAATCCTTGCCACGCCCAGGCCAGCCCATGGCAACGCGTCATGGTTTGATCGTTCCTGCATAAGAGAGGCGAACACCATCCTATCTCACCAAAGGCCTACGAGCGTCACGAGACATACGAGCATCACCGCGAAATTCCAGCCCAGACCCCCCTGACCCAAGCCAGCATGATATAGATGCTGATTATTGCGGGCCGGCTTTTGTCCTGTGACATAATGTGACAATCCCTGCCGAGACACGCGCCGCGCTGCTTTCAGGGCCGGAGATCGACGCTTGCGCTGACGCTGTCGGGGTCGGGTCCGAGGGTGAGGGTCGCGCCGTCGCGCCAGGGCGTCAGCAGGTCGCGGGCGTGCGGGCTGAGCAGGTTGCCGGACTCGCCGGGCGCGATCATGAACAGGCTGCGATCGGGTAGAGCGAGGTCATAGACGCCGCGATAGGAAGCGCCGTGGAGCGCCTCGAACCCATCCGGTCCCATGGCGCCGCGATCGACCGTGCTGTCATCGCCGCTAGCCGGGATCGCGAGCGTGGCGAGCCGGCCGATCGCGGGCAGGTGCGCGAGCAGCGGATGGGCGAACACCGCCGGATGCACGTCTCCCCAGCGCCAGGCGCTGAGATTGGGGCCGAGGCGGAGCGCCAGCGTGCCCACCGCGTCATCGAGCGCCTTGGCGAGCCGGCCCGAGCAATCGCCGCCGCACCAAAGGGCCGCGCCTTCTTGGGTAAAGAGCGAGGCGGTGAATTCGAGCGTCGGCGCCGCCGGATCGCCGAATTTTACGCCCTGTTCGGCCAGCACGCCGGCGGCGAAGCGGCGCAGCCAGGCGTTGAAAATCAGCGGTTCCGGCCGGTCATGGGCCATCCGCCCGTCCCAGCCCGCGAGCAGGGCGGCCGCCGTGGTGGCAAGGCCGGGCGGCGGCGAGATGGCGCGGAGATGGGGCAGGATCTGGGCGGCGAAGACGCTCGTGGTATCGGCCTGCATGGTGGCGAAGTCAGCGACATCGGCCTTGCCGATGCCAGCGAGCAAAGAGCGGATGCGCTCGGCCCGCCAATCCCCCGGCCAGTCGGCGCCGAGGAACACGCCGCCCGCGCCCGCGGCCGGGCCGATCCGTTCGTTGGCGTTGACCAGCCGCCCGCTGGCGGGCGCGATGAAATGCGGCAGCGCCTCGCCCGCGGCCCAGCCGATCCAGTCATGCGTGGGATCCGCGCCGGGCAGCGGGGCAGCGCCTTCGGGTGTGCGCCGCAGCGGCACCCGCCCGGTGAGAAAAAGCGCGATTTTCTGGCGATCGGCCACCATGAGATTCTGCACCGGGGCGCTGATCAGCGCCGCCGCCGCGCCGGCCTGCTCGACCGTTTCGGCGTGGTTGAGCGACCATAGGCCCAGCGTGGCGGTGCCCGGCCCTTGCAGATTGGCGGCGGCGAAGGCGAGGAGGCGGGTTTCGCCGGGGATGAGATCGCTGATCACCGGGCCGTGGCGGGTCGCGCGCACGGTCATCAAGACATCCGGCGCGCCCCGCACCTTGATGCGTTCCTCGCGTAGCCCGAAGGGCAGTGGCCCGGTCGGGCCGAGATAATGGCCGGGATCGAGCGGGGTTTCCGCGAAGACATCCTCGGTATCGGCGCCGTTGGAGGTGAAACTCCAGGCAATATGGCCGTTCTGGCCGAGCACCAGGAAGGGCACGCCGGGCACCGTGGCGCCGGTCAGAACCCGCTCGGGGGTGGTCACGCGCACGAGATACCAGAGGCCGGGAAAGCTGAAGCCGAGATGCGGGTCGCCGGCCAGCAGCGGCGCGCCAGTGCGGCTATGCGCGCCATCGACCGCCCAGGCGTTCGATTCTTCACTGGGCTCGGTGAAGCGGGCGGGAAAGGCCGGGATGGCGGCGAGCAAGGCGCCCGCTTCACTGGCGAAGCGGGCATCCCCCGGCGCCAGCGCGGCATCCGGCCGCCCCGTTCCCTCAGCCGGCGGCCACAGGGCGGCGATTTTTTCAGGGGAGAGATTTTTCCCCGCGAGCGCCATGCGCGCCAGCTCCACCCGCTCATTGGCGGCGAGATACCAGCCCATGAGATGCCCCCAGAGCAGCGAATCGACCGGCTGCCAGGGTTCCAGCCGGCGAAAAGCGATACATTCGAGGCAGGCGTAGCGCCCCCGCGCGTCGAGCCAGGCATTGACGCCGGCGGCATAGGCGTCGAGCACGGCGCGCGGCGCGGCGGGCAGGCTCGCGTATTCGGCCAAGGCCGCCTCGCGCAGCCCGAGCGTGCGCATCAGCCGGTCGCTTTTCAGCGCCGCCGGCCCGACGCGTTCGGCGAGCCGGCCGGAGACGGTGCGGCGCATCAGCTCCATCTGGAACAGCCGGTCGCGCGCATGGACATAGCCAAGCGCCAACGCCGCGTCGCGCTCGTTGGCCGCCGTGATGCGCGGCACGCCGTGGCTGTCGAAGCGGATCGCCACGGGGGCGGAGAGCCCGGCGATATGCAGCACCTCATGGCGGGGCGGCAAGGTGAGCCAGAGCAGGCTGCCGGCGACGACCACGCCGAGCAGCAGCAGAACCGCCAACCCAGTGCCCAGCCGGCGCAGCCACAGGAAGGTTTTGCGCATGCCGCCAGGGTGGCAGATGCCGGCGGTTGGGGGAAGGTGGGAGATTAGATCGGCACGATCCGCCAGGCATCGAGCGCGAGTCCCGGCTCACTCCGGAGGGCGAGGGCGCGGCCGGCGCGGCGGGCAAAATCGGCGCGCGCCAGGGTGTCAGCCTCGATCGCCGCGATCACCGCGGGCGCGGCGAGGAGGGCAAGCGGCATCGCCGGCCGGGCGGCGGCGTCCCTCATCGCCGCGCGCAGTGCCCGGAGGCCGGCGGCGTGCGGCCCGCTTAAATATTCGTGGAGCGGCGGGTGGACGCGCGGGCGGAGGATTTCGGCGAAGCCCAGCGCGGTGAAGCCGAGCAGGCGCGGGCGCAGCGGATCGGCGGCCAACGCGGCGGCGAGGGCGGGCGCCAGCGTCGCGCGTTTTTTCGACTTCATGCCGGCGAAATCGATGAGGATCGCGCCGCTCAGATTGCGCAGCCGGATCTGGCGCGCCAGCGCCGGGATCAGCGCCCGGTTGAGCGCTTCCTGGGCCACCCCCTTGGGCGCGCGCGCGGCGGTCGCGGCGCCGGCGTCGAGGTCGATCGCGGTCAGCGCCGGGGTGGGATGAAACGTGGCGCGCACGCCGCCGGGAAGCGCCGCGTCGGGTGCGGCGAGTGCCGCGGCCTGGTCCTCGATGCCGGCGTCAAACGCCGCGGCGAGGCAGGTGAGGCGGGACCCAAGCAGCGTGTGGAGCTGGGCGGCGAGCGCTCCGTCGTCCACGCGCACGGGGGCCTCGGGATAGTGCGCGGCCATTTGCACCAACGGGTGCGGCGCCGGCTGGAGCAGCCGTGGCGGGCCGCCTGGCGCCTCGCCTGCGAGCGCTTGCAGGCGCGGCCCCTTGCCGCCGAGTGCCGCGCGGCTGACGCGAACCCGGATTAGCGCCCCCTCGGCGAGCTTCGCGCCACCGGCGGTATCGGGCAGAAACCCCTCGGCGCCAGCGAGGGCGACAAACACCCCGGCCATCGCCGGCACCCGCTTGATCACCCGCCCGAGATGCTCATCGCCCACACCATCCGGCGCCCCCGGCCGCCAGAGGCGGTAGTCGAGCAGCGTGCCCTGCCGGTCGGTGAGCGCGATCCGCACTTCTCCCGGAGAAGTCGCCGCATGTATCGTGACGGATTGCAAAGGCTCCGCCTTTGCTGGGGTCGAGGGGCAAGGCCCCGCGCCTTGATGGGGCTTTTCCGTCACGCAATCCCGCGCCAGCCCAGCCCGCGTAGCACCTGGCGGGTCTCGAACAGCGCGAGCCCCACGACATTGCTGTAGCTGCCCGAGAGAAACCGGATAAACCCGGCGGCGCGGCCCTGGATGGCGTAGCCGCCGGCTTTGCCGCGCCACTCCTCGGTGGCGAGGTAGGCGGCGATTTCGGCTTCCGAGAGGCGCTGGAAGGTGACGTGGCTCACCACCAGCCGCATCGCCCAGCGCCCGCCCGGCGCATGGAGCGCGATGCCACCATGGACTTGGTGCCGTCGCCCGGAGAGCAGGGTGATGGCGGCGCGGGCTTCGGCCTCGGTCATCGCCTGGCCGATCACCCGCCGCCCGACGGCCGCCACGGTATCGGCGCCGAGCACGAAATCGCCTGGGTACGCGCGGGCCACCGCCTCCGCCTTGCTCCGCGCGAGGCGGGCGGCGAGCCGGCGGGGGGATTCGTCGCGGTCCGGGGCCTCGTCGATCCCGGCGGGCAGGACGGCGTCCGGGACGATGCCGATCTGGGCGAGGAGGTCGAGGCGGCGCGGGCTCGCCGAGGCCAGGACGAGGCGCGGCGCGCTCATCGGAGCGCCGGGGTCATGGGCGGCGGTCCGTTACTTGAAGCGAAACGTGATCCGGCCCTTGGAGAGATCGTAAGGGGTCATTTCCACGTTCACCCGGTCCCCGGCCAGCACGCGGATACGGTTCTTGCGCATCTTGCCGCTGGTATGGGCGAGGATGACGTGTTCGTTATCGAGTTTGACGCGGAACATGGCGTTGGGCAGCAATTCCGCCACCGTGCCGCTGAACTCGATCATATCTTCTTTCGACATCACACCTCTGGACGCTTGACTTTCGCGCGGAAAATGGTCTCGCGGGCGGGCGCGGTCAAGCGGGGGGTGTGTTCTGGCCGAGACGGAGCGCGATGCTGCGAGCGTGCGCGCCGAGCCCCTCGGCCTCGGCCAGCGTGATCGCGGCGGGCCCGAGTTCGGCGAGCGCGCGCGCGTCGGGCGCCGCGATCCAGGTGGTGCGCTTGAGGAAGTCGAACACCGCGAGGCCGGAGGCGAAGCGGGCGCTGCGCGCGGTGGGGAGAACATGGTTCGGCCCGGCGATGTAGTCGCCGAGCGCCTCGGGCGCGAAACGGCCGAGAAATGCCGCCCCGGCATGGCGGATACGCGAAAACAGCGCCTCGGGCTCGGCCACCATGAGTTCGAGATGCTCGGGCGCCAGTTGATTGACGAGTGCGACGGCTTCCTCCCACCCCCGCACCACGATCACCGCGCCATGCGCCGCAAGGCTGGCGCCGGCGATGGCGGCGCGCGGCAGGGTGGGGAGTTCGGCCGCGATGGCGGCCGCGACGCGGGCGGCGAAGGTCGCGTCATCGGTGATGAGGATCGCCTGCGCCGCCTCGTCATGCTCGGCCTGGGCGAGGAGATCGATCGCCACGAGACGCGGGTCATTGGCGGCATCGGCCAGCACCACCACCTCGGAGGGGCCGGCGATGGCGTCGATGCCGACTTGGCCGTAAACCTGGCGCTTGGCTTCGGCGACATAGGCATTGCCGGGCCCGACGATGCGATCGACCGGGGCGATCATCGCCGTCCCGAACGCAAGTGCTGCGACCGCCTGCGCGCCGCCGACGCGATAGATCTCATCTACCCCCGCGAGCCTGGCCGCGGCCAGCACCAGCGGGTTGAGCACGCCGCCAGGGGCGGGCACGCACATCGCGAGGCGCCGGACGCCGGCGACGCGGGCGGGGATCGCGTTCATCAGCACCGAGGAGGGATAGGCCGCCTTGCCGCCCGGCACATAGAGCCCGACGGCGTCGAGCGGGGTCCAGCGCAGGCCGAGGCGAAGCCCGGTGGGCTCTTCGGTTGCCAGGTCGGGGGGCATCTGGCGGCGGTGGAAATCCTCGATCCGCGCCGCCGCCAGCGCCAGCGCCCTGGCGCGTTCCGGGGCGATGGCCCGGCTGGCCGCGTCGATTTCCGCCGCGCCCACGCGAAGCGGCACAGTTGCCGGGTCGAACCGATCGAAACGCGCGGTGAGCGCGGCCAGCGCGGCATCGCCCCGCTCCCGCACCTCGGCGATGATCGCCGCGACCGCGCCCCGGACATCCTCTTGCGTCGCGCGCGGCGCGGCGAGGAGGGCGGCGAAATCGCCGGGGAAATCAGGATCAGTGGTGGCCAGGCTCCGCATCAGGCGGCGCCGATCGCGGCACGGAAGCGGGCGATCCAGCCGCCGATGAGTTCGGGGCGGGTTTTCAGCGCCGTGCGGTTGACGATGAGGCGGCTGGTGATCGGCGCGATGACCTCGGTCTCGACCAGGCCATTGGCCTTGAGCGTCGAGCCGGTCTGCACGAGATCGACGATGAAGCGGGCCAGGCCGAGGCCCGGGGCCAGCTCCATGGCGCCGTTGAGATGGACGATCTCGGCCTGGATGCCGCGCGCCGCGAAATGCTTGCGCGTCACCGCCGGGTATTTGGTGGCGACCCGCACCCGCGACAGGCGCGCCAGATTCTCGACCGGCGCGTCTCCGGCGGGGGCGGCGAGCGAAATGCGGCAATGGCCGATATCGAGATCGAGGGGCGCGTAGATCTCGGGATAGTCGAACTCCATCAGCACGTCGGCGCCGCAGATGCCAAGCGAGGCGGCGCCGAAGGCGACGAAGGTCGCGACATCGAAGGAGCGCACGCGCACCACGTCGAGACCGGGGTCGTCGGTCGGAAAACGCAGCCTGCCGCTGCCCTCATCGGCGTAATCGGGCGCGGGGACGATGCCGGCGCGGGCGAGGAGCGGGCCGCATTCCCCAAGAATGCGCCCCTTGGGCAGCGCGAGCACGAGTTTTTCCGCGGCGCCGGGCGTGGCGGCGGGGGCGGGGGGAAACACGTCGTGGCTGGCCAGGCTCATCGCGCCTTCAACGCCGCAACAGCCGCGCCGCCTCGGGGGCGAAATAGGTCAGGATGCCGTTGGCGCCGGCGCGCTTGAAGGCGAGCAGGCTCTCCATCATGGCGCGGTCGCGCTCCAGCCAGCCATTGTTCGCCGCCGCCATGATCATCGCGTA
>JAKCCP010000289.1 GCA_021841985.1 Pseudomonadota bacterium
CGATGTCATCGTCGAGGTGATCGGCGGCGCCGAGGGGCCGGCGCGCGCCCTCGTCGAGCGGGCGCTTGCCGCCGGCAAGCCGGTGGTGACGGCGAACAAGGCGCTGATCGCCGTGCATGGCGCGGCGCTGGCCGCCCGCGCCGAGGCGTCCGGCGCGCCGCTCGCCTTCGAGGCGGCGGTGGCGGGCGGGATTCCGGTGATCAAGGTGCTGCGCGAGGGGCTCGCCGCCAATCGCCTCTCGCGCCTCAGCGGCATCCTGAACGGCACCTGCAATTATATCCTCACGGTGATGCGTGAGCGCGGCCGCGAATTCGCCGAGGTTCTCGCCGAGGCCCAGAAGCTCGGCTACGCCGAGGCCGATCCCGCCTTCGATATCGACGGCATCGACGCCGCCCACAAGCTCGCCATCCTCGCCGCCCTCGCCTTCGGCCGCCCGGTTGACTTCGCCGCCGTCCATGTCGAGGGCATCCGTGCCATCTCCGCGCTCGATATCGCGCTCGCCGGCGAACTCGGCTATCGGATCAAGCTGCTCGGCATCGCCCGGCGGACCGCATCCGGGATCGAGGCGCGGGTGCATCCGGCGATGGTGCCGGCTTCCTCGCCGATCGCCCGCGTCGAGGGGGTGTTCAACGCCGTCGTCGCCGAGGGCGATTTCGTCGGCCGGGTGATGCTCGAAGGCCGTGGCGCCGGCGCCGGCCCGACCGCCTCCGCCGTCGTCGCCGATCTCATCGACATCGCCCGCGGCCGCGCAACGCCGGTCTGGGGCGCGGCCAATGGCGCCCTCGACGCGCAGCCCTCGGTCGGGATCGAGGCGCATCAGGGGGCCTATTATCTGCGGCTGATGGTCGTCGATCGACCGGGGGTGATCGCCGATGTCACCGCCATCCTGCGCGATCTCGGCGTCTCGCTCGAATCGATGCTCCAGCGTGGCCGCGCGCCGGGCGAGGCGGTGCCGGTGGTGCTTGTCACGCACGAGACCAGCGAAATCGCGATGCGCCAGGCCATCGCCCGCATCGCCGCCCTCGACGTCGCGGTGGAGCGGCCGGCGCTGATCCGCATCGAGCCCGCCTGAGCAAAGAAAAATGTTCTTTTTTGTAAAAAAGAACCAAAAAACTTTTTATCCGTTGGGCAGGGCCTGCGGCACTGCCCGCTCCAAGAAAAGGATCGTCGCATGACCCGGCAAGCCCTTCATACCGATCGCAACCTGGCCCTCGATCTGATCCGGGTGACCGAGGCGGCGGCCATCGCCTGCTCGGCCTGGATGGGGCGCGGCAAGAAGAACGAGGCCGACGGCGCCGCCGTCGAGGCCATGCGCCGGGCCTTCGATACCCTGCCGATCAGCGGCACGGTGGTGATCGGCGAGGGCGAGATGGACGAGGCGCCGATGCTGTTCATCGGCGAAAACGTCGGCGCCGGCGGGCCGGCGATGGATATCGCCGTCGATCCCTTGGAAGGCACCAACATCGTCGCCAAGGGCGCCGCCAACGCGATCGCCGTCGTCGCGTTGGCCGAGGCGGGGAATTTTCTCCATGCGCCGGATATCTACATGAAAAAAATCGCCGTCGGCGGCGGGCTGCCGGAGGGGGTGGTCGATCTCGACGCGCCGGTCGCGGAAAATCTGCGCAATCTCGCCCGCGCCAAGAAATGCGCGATCGCCGACCTCGTCGTCTGCATCCTGGAGCGCGACCGCCACGCCGAATTGATCGCCCGCTGCCGCGAGGCCGGGGCGCGCATCACGCTGATCGGCGATGGCGATGTCGCCGGCGTGATCGCGACCGCGCAGCCGGAAAGCGGCGTCGATATCTATATGGGTTCGGGCGGCGCGCCGGAGGGGGTGATCGCGGCGGCGGCCTTGCGCTGCGTCGGCGGACAGATGCAGGGGCGTCTCCTCTATGAGAACGAGGCCCAGATCGCGCGCACCCGCGCCATGGGCGTCGCCGACCCCGATCACAAATTCAGCGCCGTCGAGATGGCGCGCGGTGACGTGCTGTTCGCCGCGACCGGGGTCACCAGCGGGCCGATGCTGCGCGGGGTGCGGCGCGCGGGCACGCATGCGATCACCCATTCGGTGGTGATGCGGAGCAAATCCGGCACCGTCCGCTATGTCGAGGCGCACCATGATTTCTCCACCAAGACCTGGGCGGGGCAGTGAACTGCCTTGGCCGGGGTGGCGGGTTTTTTCGGCGTTGAGGGCAGCCTCGGCGGCCGGCGCTGGCGCTGGCGGGAGGAGGGGGCGCTTGGTCCTGGCCATGCGCAACGTCTTGGCGTGCCCGAGATCATCGGCCGCCTGCTCGCCGCGCGCGGCATCACCCCGGAGGCGGCTGGCGATTTCCTGAACCCGACGCTCCGCGCGCAACTGCCCGACCCCTTCGTTCTCCGCGACATGGAGCAAGCGAGCGAGCGCCTCGCGCGCGCCGTCATCGGGGCCGAGACCGTCGCGGTGTTCGGCGATTACGATGTCGATGGCGCCTCCGCGGCGGCGTTGATGGCGGCGCTTCTCGGCGAACTCGGCTGCCCGGTGCTGACCTACATCCCGGACCGATTGCGCGAGGGTTACGGGCCGAACGCGCCGGCGCTGGCCGGATTGATCGCGCAAGGGGCGGGCCTCATCCTCTGCGTCGATTGCGGCACCGCCGCCGAGGCGGTGTTTGCCGAAATCGCCGGCCGGGCGGATATCATCGTGCTCGACCACCACAAGGCCGACGGGCCGCCGCCGCGTATTTTCGCGACCATCAACCCCAACCGCCAGGATGACACCTCCGGCCTGACGGGGCTGTGCGCGACCGGGGTCGCCTTTCTGACCGCGGTCGCGCTGGCGCGGGAATTGCGCGGGCGCGGGTTTTTTGCCGGCCGCGCCGAGCCCGATCTGAAACGCGCGCTCGATCTGGTGGCGCTGGCGACGGTGTGCGACGTGATGCCGCTCACCGGCCTCAATCGCGCCTTCGTCACCCAAGGCTTGCGGGTGATGGCGCGGCGCGAGCGGATCGGGCTTGCAGCCCTCCTCGATGTCGCCGAGAGCCGCGAGGCGCCGAGCGCCTTCACCTGCGGCTTCGTGCTCGGCCCGCGCATCAATGCCGGTGGCCGGATCAGCAAGGCCGATCTCGGCCTCCGTCTCCTGCTCACCGCCGACCCGGGCGCGGCGCAGGGCCTCGCGGTGCTGCTCGATCAGGTCAATCGCGAGCGCCAGGTGGTTGAACAATCGGCGCTGGAGGCGGCGCTGGCGATGGCCGCCGAGCAGCGCGCGGCGGGGAGGGCGGTGCTGGCGGTGTGCGCCGAGGGGTGGCATCCCGGCATCGTCGGCATCGTCGCAGGAAGACTCAAGGAGCGTTTCAACCGCCCGGCCTTGGTCGGCGCCGTCGAGGATGGCGTGGTCAAGGGCTCGGGGCGCTCGGTGCCCGGGCTCGATCTCGGCGCGGCGGTGATCGCGGCCCGCCGGGAGGGGATTTTGCGCACCGGCGGCGGCCACGCGATGGCCGCCGGCTTTGCCTTGGAGGCGACCCGCTGGGCGGATTTCCAGGCCTTTCTCGATGACCGCCTGAGCGCCGCCGCGGCGCTGCCGGATTCCGCCGATCTGGTGATCGAGGGGGCGATCAGCGTCGCCGGCGCCAGTCTCGCGCTCGCCGCCGATATCGCCCGCCTCGCGCCGTTCGGGATGATGAATCCGGAGCCGGTGCTGGTCCTTCCCGCCGCCCGCGTCGCCCATGCCGAACGGATCGGGCGCGAGGGCAACACGCTCCGCTGCACCCTTGCCGGGATGGGCGGGGAACGGCTGAAAGCGATCCTGTTTCGGGCCGGGGAAACCCCGCTCGCGGCTTCCCTGCTCGCCCGCCCGCCGGCGCTGCATGTCGCCGGACATCTTCGCATCAATCGCTGGCAGGGTCAGGAAAGCGCGCAATTCACCATTATCGACGCAGCGTTTGCCTGATCAAACCCGCCTGATCACCCGGCGGCAAACGGGTTCTCGATGAACGGCCACTGGTCCCGCCGCGCGCGACGATAGGGGAGGGCGGTGACATCGGGCGAGACCGAGCCGGAAGCGGCGACATAGAGGATATCGGCGGCGATCGGGGCGAAGGCGGCATGGAAATGCTGCATCGATTTGACCACCAGGACGCGGCACGCGCCGGCGTCGATGCCGGCGGCGGTGAAACAGACCGGGCTGAAGCATTGCATGCGGAGCGTGCTGCAAACGATGGCCACACCGTCGACGGCGAATGCCGCGAGATCGCCGGCCGGCGCCATCGCGCCGCCGAACGGGATCAGCACGTCGCGCGCGAGGCCGACGACGCGCGCCCGGACATCGAGCGGCCGGCCCGAGAGCGGCCCGAGCTTGCCGCCGAGCCGGATCGCGAGGCTCGCGCCGAGCCCGACCTCGAACGCCAGCCGCACCGCCATCGGATCCCAGATCATGCCGATCGCGGCGCCTTCGAGCCCGCGCGCGAGCATCGCCTCGAGCACGAAGGTCGAATCGCTCGCCGCCCCGCCGCCGGCATTGTCGGCGACGTCGGCGAGGACCAGCGGGCGCGGGCCGGCATGGCGCGCGGCGTGATCCATCGCCGCGTCGAGGGTGATATAGGGCGGTTGCGTTTGCGCGCGGAGGGTGAAGAATTCGCGCCCGAGTTCGGCCGCGAGACGATCCGCCTTGTCCCGGTCGCCATCGGTGACGACGATGATCTTGCTGCCCATGTCGGCAACATCGGCCCAGGGAAAGCCATGCGCGATCGAGACCGAGAGCACGCCGTCCCGCCCTTCGAGGGCCGCCACCCGATCGACGAAACCGCGCATCGGCTGGCGCGTGGTATGGAACACGCCGGCCATGCGGCAGTCGAACCAGCCGATCACCGGGCGCGTCTTCCCCTCCATCGCCTCGGCGATGAGGGTGAAGAGTTCGCGCGCCCGCTCGGCGACATCGACATGCGGATATTCCTTGAACAGGACGAGGGCGGTCGCGTTCTCGCATTTCGCGCGGCTGATATTGGCGTGCAGATCGCACTCGGCGCCGATCGGAACCAATGGGCCGACGATGGCGCGGATCCGCGCGAGCAGATCGCCCTCGGCATCGTCGTAACCTTCCGCGATCATCGCGCCGTGCAGCGACAAAAGCACCGCATCGACCGGCATCGCCGCTTCGAGATCGGCGAGGATTTCATCACGGAACGCCTCATGGACGGCGCGCACCGTCGGCCCGGCGGGCTGGGCGAAAGCGCACAGGCTCTCCACCACCCGCCAGCCCCGCGCCGCCGCCATCTCGCGCCAGGTGGCGAGCGGTATCGCATAAAGCGGCACCTCGGCGCCATAATTCGCGCCGCGGAAAAGACAGGTCTCCTCGAACATCCGCAGTCCCGTCGGCAGCGGCGAAAAACTATTGGTCTCGGTGCCGAACATCGCGGTGAAAAGGGTTTTCATGGGTTTCCTCTCGCGAATGGGGAAAAACGGGCAAGGAAGGACGACGACCAGCATAAGCGATGAATTGACAGGCGCGCGAATATCTTCATCCTTGTCCGAAAGGGGAGGCGGAAAAAAGGAATCGGGATGCGGGAGCGGATGGCGCCGTCTGGCGAAAACGCGAAGGTTAGGCTCGCGGTCGATATCGGTGGCACCTTCACCGATGTCGTGCTGGAACGCGGTGATCGCCGGTATACCACGAAGCTCCTGACGACGCCGGAGGCGCCCGAGCGCGGCGTGCTCGACGGCATGGCGAGGATTCTGGACGCGGCCGGCCTGGCCCCGGCGCAAGTCGCGCTCGTCGTGCATGGCACCACGCTCGCGACCAACGCCATCATCGAGCGCAAGGGCGCGCGCACCGCTTTCATCACCACCGATGGATTTCGCGACGTTCTCGCGCTCCGCAATGAAAGCCGCTACGACCAGTATAATCTCGACATCGAATTGCCCGAACCCCTGGTTGCGCGCCATCTGCGCTTTACCGTTGCGGAGCGGCTCGATCGCGCCGGGCGGGTCTTGCGTCCGCTCGACGAGGCGGCCGTGCTCGCGCTGGTGCCGGCTCTTACGCGCGAGAACATCGAGAGTATCGCGATCGGGTTTCTGCACGGTTTCGTCAATCCCGCGCATGAGCGACGCACGGCCGCGCTCATCGCCGCGGCCCTTCCTGAAATTCCGCTCTCGCTCGCCTCCGAGGTGTCGCCGGAGATGCGCGAATGGGAACGGTTTTCGACCACGGTTGCCAACGCCTATGTGCGGCCCGCGATCGCGCGCTATCTGCGCCGGCTGGAAGCGGGGATGCAGGAGGCGGGGTTTGCCGCGCCGATCCATCTCATGCAGTCCGGCGGGCGCTTGACGACCATCGAGACCGCGTGCCGGTTTCCGATCCGCCTGGTCGAAAGCGGCCCGGCCGGCGGCGCCATTTTCGCCGCCGCCATCGCGCGCGAAGCGGGGCTCGATCGGGTGCTGTCCTTCGACATGGGCGGGACCACGGCGAAGGTTTGTCTCGTCGATCACCATCGCGCCCATGAGGCGCGCGGCTTCGAGGTCGCGCGGATCGGGCGGTTTCGCAAAGGTTCCGGTCTTCCGCTCAGGATTCCGGTGATCGAGATGGTCGAGATCGGCGCCGGCGGCGGCAGCGAGGCGCGGGTCGACACGCTCGGCCGCCTCGTCGTCGGCCCGGAAAGCGCCGGCGCCGACCCCGGCCCGGCCTGCTATGGGCGCGGCGGCACCAGGCCGACCGTGACCGACGCCAATCTCGAACTCGGCCGCTATGATCCGGCGTTATTTGCCGGCGGCCGCTTGCCGCTCGACATGGACGCGGCGCGTGGCGCGTTGATGCGCGCGGTGGGCGATGAGCTTGGTCTTTCGAGCGCGATGGCGGCGGTTGGCGTCATCGAAATCGTCGACGAGGCGATGGCCAATGCCGCCCGCGTCCATGCCATCGAAGCCGGAACCGCGCTCGAAGGCCGCACCTTGATCGCGTTCGGCGGCGGCGGGCCGGTGCATGCGACGCGATTGGCGGAAAAACTCGGCATCGATCAGGTGCTCGTGCCCTCTGGCGCCGGCGTCGGCAGCGCGATCGGCTTTCTCCGCGCCGCGATCGGCTACGAGGCGGTGCGCAGCCTCTATCAGCGCCTCGCGACGCTCGACATCGCGGCCGTCAATGCGCTGTTCGCGGAGATGGCGCGCGAGGCGCGGGAGGTGGTGACGCCGGCGAGCCTCGGTGCTGCGATCCGCGAGACGCGCATGGCGAGCATGCGCTATGTCGGCCAGGGGCACGAGATTTCGGTCGCCCTCCCGGTGCGCGATCTGGCGCCCGAGGACCGGGCGGCGATCAAGCGCGATTACGAGGCGGCCTATGCACGGTTTTACAATCGTCCCGTGCCCGGCTCGGAGATCGAGATCCTGAGCTACTTCCTGGTGCGGGAAACGCTCACGCCCGAACCGCCGCCGCCGCCGCCGGCACCGGCGATGCGCGAGGTTGCGAGCGCGGAGACACGGCGGGTGCGTGACGGCGCGACCGCGCGCGAAGCCGATTGGGCGGTCTTCGCGCGCCAAACGCTCTCGCCGGGCGATCGCGTCATTGGTCCCGCGATCATCGCCGAGGCCGAAACCTCGACGCTGCTCGGCGCCGGCTGGCGCGGCGACATCACCGCGCAGGGCTGGATCATGCTGACGCGCGCGAGCCAAGGAGGTGAGGGCCGATGAGTGCTGGCAAGGGGCTTGCCGCGATCCGCCATCAGGTGATGTGGAACCGCCTCATCGCGGTGGTGGAGGAGCAGGCGCAGGTGATGATCCGCACCGCCTTCAGCACCACGGTGCGCGAGGCCGGCGATTTATCCGCCGGTGTTTTCGACCTCGAGGGCCGCATGCTGGCCCAGGCGGTGACCGGAACGCCGGGCCACGTCAACGCCATGAGCGAGAGCGTCGGCCATTTCCTCAAGAAATTCCCCGCCCATACCATGCGCGAGGGCGATCACTTTATTACCAACGATCCCTGGCTCGGCACCGGGCATTTGCATGATCTGACGGTGGTGACGCCGGTTTTTCATCGCCGCCGGATGGTCGGCCTGCTCGCCAACACCGCCCACGTGATCGATATCGGCGGTCTCGGCATGGGCCCGGAGGGACGCTCGGTGTTCGAGGAAGGGCTCTATATCCCGATCCTCCGCTGCTTCGAGGCCGGGCGGCCGAACGCGACATTTTTCGAATTTCTCCGCGCCGGCAGCCGCTTGCCGGTGGAACTCGAGGGCGATGTCTATTCGCTGTGCGCCTGCAACGATACCGCGGCGCGGCGCCTCGGCGAGATGCTCGATGAATTCGGGATCGAAAGCCTCGCGCCGCTGGCCAACTTCATTTTCGAAAACAGCCTGCGCGCAACAGAAGCGGCGATCGCCGAAATTCCCGCCGGAATCTATCGCGCGAGCATCCGTTCCGACGGCTATGACGAGCCGGTGACGCTCGCCGCGGCGATGGCGGTCGGCGAGAGGGACATCACGGTTGATTTCGCCGGAACATCGCCGGTCGCCGGGCGCGGGATCAACGTCCCGGCCGCCTATTGCCGCGCCTATGCCTCGTTCGGCATCAAGGTGGTGGTGGCACCGGAGGTTCCGAATAATTGGGCGAGTTTGCAGCCGTTCGGCATGAAAATTCCGGAGGGCTGCATCCTCGATGCGCGGCACCCGGCGCCGGTTTCGGTGCGCCATGTCATCGGCCAATTATTGCCTGATCTGATGATGGGGTGTCTGCATCAGGCGGTGCCGGAGCGGGTCGCGGCGGAGGGCTCGTCCTGCCTCTGGAATCCGCCTTTGCGCGGCGGCGCCGGCGTTTCCTCGCGGCGGGAGGGAAATCGCCTGCCGCCGGATTTCGAAATCATCACCTTCAATTCCGGCGGCACCGGCGCCCGCCATCGCCGCGACGGGCTCGACGCCACCGCCTTTCCCTCCGGCGTGCGGACGATGCCGGTGGAGGCGAGCGAAAACGTCGCCCCGATCGTCATCTGGCGCAAGGAATTGCGGCCGGACTCGGGCGGGGCGGGGCGGACGCGCGGCGGGCTCGGGCAGATCATGGAAATCGCCGCCGAGGACGACAGGGAATTCGCCTGCAACGCGATTTTTGATCGCATCCAGCATCCGCCGCGCGGGCGCGAGGGCGGCCATGAGGGGGCTTCCGGCTATGTCGGGCTCACCTCCGGGGCGCCGCTTCGGGCCAAGGGGTTTCAGATCATTCCCGAGGGCGACAGGCTTTTGCTGAAGCTCCCTGGCGGCGGCGGCATGGGACCGCCCGATGAGCGCGACCCCGAAGCCGTCGCGCGCGATGTCCGCGACGGCGTCGTCGGCGCCGAGGCGGCGTATCAGGTCTATCGCGTCGCCATCGGCGCGGACGGCGCCGTCGATGACATCGCAACCCGCGCCTTGCGCGCAAACAACCGGAAGGAGTGATCGAGATGACCGGCGTCAGACGGCGTCAACTGCTCGCGGGAGCGGCGGCGGTTGGGGTGGGCACGGGGTTCGCGCGTCGCGCCCGCGCGGCGGAGGAGATCAAGATCGGCGCCGTCTTTCCGTTGAGCGGCAATGCCGCGGCGATCGGCCAGGATGCCAAGCACGCCCTGGAAACGATGGCCGACATCATCAACGGCGATCACGATATTCCGATGCTGCTGGGGAAGGGGGGAGGGTTGTCCGGGCTCGCCGGCGCCAGGGTCAAGCTGCTGTTCGCCGACAGCCAGAACAACCCGCAAATCGCCCGCAGCGCCGCCGAGCGCTTCATCACCGAGGACCGCGTGGTCGCGGTCATCGGCAGTTACACCAGCGCGACCGCGGTCACCATCAGCCAGATTTGCAACCGC
>JAKCCP010000217.1 GCA_021841985.1 Pseudomonadota bacterium
AATCGCTCCGGTGGTTTCGGCAAGCCGCCGAGCAAGGGGATGCCGGGGGACAGCTCGCCCTGGGCCTGGACTATGACTACGGCGCCGGCGTGCCGAAAGATTATGTCGCTGCTTATCAATGGCTCAATCTTGCCGCGACGGCGGACGATCGGAAAATCTCCGACAATGCCGCGCGCGAGCGAGACCGGATTGCATCCCTCATGACGCCGGGGCAGATCGCGGAGGGACAGCGCCTCTCCGCGCAATGGCACCCTCACCACCCAGGCGGCGACACCCCCGAGCCGCAGGAGGCTCCTTCTGCCGCGAATGGCGCGCCCGCGCACGAGGCCGGCGACGTGACATTCGGCTCCGGTTTTTTCATCGCGGGTGACGGCCGGGTGCTGACCAACGCCCATGTCGTGGCCAATTGCACGTCCATTCGCGTTACCGCATCGCCCGCGTCCGCTCTCCCTGAAAACCCCTCGGCCGCCGGGGGAGGCGATGCGCGGGTGCTCGGCCGCGATGTCACCAATGACCTCGCGCTGCTTGCCACCTCGCTTCACCCCGGCGCGGTGCCGGGGTGGCGCTTCTCCGTCCGCCAGGGCGAGGATATCGCCATTTACGGCTTTCCCCTGGCCGGCCTGCTCGCGAGCGGCGGCAGCATCGCCACCGGCACCATCGCCGCGCTTTCCGGGGTCGATCAGGATAGCCGCGAATTACAGATCACCGCGCCGATTCAAGCCGGCAATAGCGGCGGCCCGGTGTTCGATCGGAGCGGGAATGTCGTCGGGATCGTCGTCGCCAAGCTGGACGCCCTGAAACTCGCGCTGGCGGTGCAGGACATACCCGAAAATGTCGGCTTCGCCATCAAGGCCTCGGTGGTGCGGGATTTCCTCGAAACCACCATGCCACTGCCTCAGGCGGCGCCAGCGACGGTGCCCCTCACGACGCCGGACCTCACCGTATTGGCGCGGCAGATCACCGTCCAGGTTGTCTGCCGGCAATAAGGGGGCAAAACGCGCCCATTCGGTCACGCCGAACCCGGGCGCGTCCGAGTTCCGGCCGGCCCCGCCGCTTGCTTTGCAGACGCCGCCGGACAGCGGCGGCGTTGGCGACCTTGGCCACCGTCACCGTCCTCGCTGCGCGCAAGCCGTGTCTCGGGATCGTGAGCGAAGAGCCCGCTCCGGCCGGGGGCGGCGCTGTTTGATCCCGGGTTTGATAGTGCAATTTTCTCACGGGAGTGGAAGGAGGCATTAGCCGCATGTCAGATGGCCCGCCGCGCATGGTGCGTTTTCAGCCCGCCGGCAATTCTCCGTGCAGGGCGGCGAAAACGCGATCCGGTGTCGCCGGCATGTCGAGGTGGCGGACGCCGCGCGGGCGCAGCGCATCGACCACCGCGTTCATCACCGCCGGCAACGCCCCGGCGCAGCCCGCCTCGCCGCAGCCCTTGGCGCCGAGGAGGTTGGTCCGCGCCGGCACCGGGTGAAACTCATTGTCGATGGCAACGAGATCGCCGGCGCGCGGCAGGGCGTAATCCATGTAGCTTCCGGTGAGCGGCTGGCCCTCGCTGTCGTAATGCGTCGCCTCCAGCAGCGCCTGGCCGATCCCCTGCGCGATCCCGCCCTGCACCTGCCCCGCGACCAGGAGCGGGTTGACCACGGTGCCGAAATCATTGATCGCGGTATAGCGTACCACCCGCGCCGTGCCGGTCTCGGGGTCGATCTCCACCTCGGCGATGTGGCAGCCATTGGGAAAGGCCGACGGCGCGCCCTGATGGATATGGCGGACATCGAGGCTCGCCGGCACGTCCTCGGGCAAATTCGTCGCTTCGCGGAGCCGGGCGGCGAGGTCGAGGAGGGAGATCGCGCGGTCGGTCCCGGCGATGGCGAAGCGCCCGCCCTCGGGCGCGATGGTGAATTCGATATCCGCCTCGGCCGCTTCCAGGAGATGCGCGGCCGCTTTCTTGCCGCGCGCGAGCACCAGATCGCTCGCCTCGATGATCGCAGCGCCACTCGCCATCAGCGATTTCGAGCCGCCGGTGCCGCCGCCGGCGATCAATTCGTCGCTGTCGCCTTGCAAAAGCCGGACGCGGGCGCCGGGCACGCCGAGTTTCGACGCCAGCACCTGCGCGAACGGCGTCAGATGGCCCTGGCCGTAATCGAGGGTTCCGGTGATGATGGTGACGCCGCCATCGGCATCGAAGCGAATCCCGCCCATTTCGCGTGACGGTGGCGCGGTGACTTCGAGATAGTGCCCGATCCCGCGCCCGCGCAACAGCCCGCGTGCCGCGCTCTCGGCCCGGCGGGCGGCGAATCCCTCCCAATCGGCGCGGGCCAGGGCCTGGTCCAGAATCGCCGGAAACTCACCGCTGTCATAGGTCATGCCGCTCGGCGCGGCATAGGGCATCGCCTCCGGGCGGATCAGGTTGCGGCGGCGGAGTTCGATGGGGTCGATGCCCATTTCCGCCGCCGCGGTCTCGATCAGCCGCTCGATATAGTAATTCCCCTCCGGCCGCCCGGCGCCGCGATAGGGGCCGACCGGGGTCGTGTTGGTGAAGACGCAGGCGGTGTCGATCTCGATCAGCGGTGTGGCGTAGACGCCGACGATGTTCTTCGCGGCATTGCCGGTCGGCGGCACGCTCGCCGCGTTGGTGAGCCAGGCGCCGACATTGCCGAAGCCCGTGACCCGGACGGCGAGAATCCCGCCCGCCGCGTCGAGCGCCAGTTCGGCGTGCATCTCGTGATCGCGGCCGTGGCTGTCGGAGAGGAAGCTCTCGCTCCGCTCATCGGTCCATTTCACCGGCCGGCCGAGCCGCCTTGCTGCGTGCAGCAGCACCGGATATTCCGGATAGCAGCCCGCCTTCATCCCGAACGAGCCGCCGACATTGCCGGTCAGCACATGGATTTTCTCGACCCCGACGGTCATGACCTCGGCGAGCGCGGAACGAAGGCCAAACACCCCCTGGCAGCCGACATGGAGGGTGAAGCGCCCGGTCCCGCCGTCATATTCGCCGATCGCGCTGCGCGGCTCCATCGGGCAGACGACGAGGCGGTTATTGCGGAGATCGAGCTTCGTCACATGCGCCGCCTGCGCAAACGCCGCCGCGACCTTGGCGCGATCGCCATGATGAAAACGGAGCGCGATATTGCCCGGCGCGCTGTCATGGAGTTGCGGCGCGCCGGCGGCGGCCGCGTCCCCCGCGGTGGTGACGGCGGGCAGCGGGTCGATCTCGACCAAAATCGCCTCCAGCGCGTCTTTCGCCTGCGCCGCGGTCTCGGCGACGACGCAGGCGACCGGCTCGCCGACATAGCGGACGCGATCGATCGCGAGCGGCGGATAGGGCGGCGAGATCAGCGGCGCCGCCTCGCTCCCCGGCTGCTGGAACCCCTGCGGCAGGCGCCCTATCCCGGCCTCTCGCATCATCTCGCCGGTCACGATCAGATGCACGCCCGGCATGGCACGCGCGGCCTCGCTATCGATCGCGACGATGCGGCCATGAGCGTGGCGGCTGCGCAGCATTGCCGCGTGGAGCTGCCCGGGGCGGGAGATATCATCGCTATAGCGGCCTTCGCCACGCAGCAGGCTCGGGTCTTCAAGGCGTGGCACCGGCTGGCCGAGGGCGAATTTCTCCAGGCCGAGGTCAGGCGCGTCGAAAGGCGGGTTCATCGTGAGTTCTCTCCGCGGCGAGGACGCCAAGGGGGATGTTGCACCGCGTCAGGATGCCGCCTGAGCGCCACCGAGGCAAGAGCGGGTGGTTGCCCGCCGGCGCCGCATGACAAATCCGGCGCCTCGGGTATGTTCTCCGCGCCGACAGAGGAGAGAGACATGGCGCATGGGATGAAAAAGGGTCTGACCAGCTATGGCGACGCGGAATTCTCGCTGTTCCTGCGGAAGGCCTTCATCAAGGCGATGGGATTTTCCGATGACGCCCTCGCCCGCCCGATCATCGGCATCACCGACACCGCGAGCGATTTCAACCCCTGCCACGGCAATGTCCCGGCCTTGATCGCCGCCGTCAAGCGCGGGGTGATGCTGGAGGGTGGCCTCCCGATGGCGTTTCCGACCATCTCCATCCACGAATCCTTCGCCCATCCCACCAGCATGTTTCTCCGCAACCTGATGGCGCTCGACACCGAGGAGATGCTGCGTGCCCAGCCGATGGACGCGGCCGTCCTGATCGGCGGCTGCGACAAGACCATCCCGGCGCAATTGATGGCCGCGGCCAGCGTCGATCTCCCGGCTCTCGTGCTGCCGGTCGGGCCGATGCTGGTCGGGCATCATCGCGGCCAGGTGCTCGGCGCCTGCACCGATTGCCGCCGGCTCTGGGGGGAGTTTCGCGCCGGCCGGATGGATGCGGCCGAGATCGAGGCGGTGAACTCCCGCCTTGCGCCCACTTTCGGCACCTGCATGGTGATGGGGACGGCGAGCACCATCGCCTGCATGACCGAAGCGCTCGGCATGGCGCTGCCCGGCAGCGCCACCATCCCGGCGACCCACGCCGACCGCTTGCGCGCCGCCGAGGAAGCGGGGCGCGCGGCGGTGCGCCTTGCCCGGAACGGCCCGCGTCCGAGCGCGGTGATGACCAAAGCCGCGTTCCAGAACGCCTTCACCGTCTTGCAGGCGATCGGCGGCTCGACCAACGCGCTGATCCATTTCACCGCCATCGCCGGGCGGCTCGGCATTGCGGTCGATCTCGACGCCTTCGACCGCATCGGCCGCGAGGTGCCGGTGCTGATCGACCTCAAGCCGAGCGGCCAGCACTACATGGAGCATTTCCACTGGGCCGGCGGCGTGCCGGCGTTGCTGCGCGAACTCGCGCCTTTCCTCGATCTCGACGCGAAAACGGTCACCGGCGACCCGCTCCGCCGGTGGCTCGACGCCGCCGAGGACGTCCCCGGCCAGGAGGTGATCCGGCCCCGCGCCAACCCGATCAGCGTCGGCGGCGGGCTCGCGGTGCTGCGCGGCAACCTCGCTCCGCGCGGCGCACTGATCAAGCGCTCGGCGGCGACGCCTTCGCTGCTTTCGCATGAGGGCCGGGCGGTGGTGTTCTCCTCGACCGCCGATATGGAGGCCCGCCTCGACGACCCGGCGCTCGCTGTTGCGCCCGAGGATGTCCTCGTGCTCCAGAACGCCGGGCCCATCGGCGCGCCGGGCATGCCGGAAGCGGGCTACATCCCGATCCCGCGCAAGCTCGCCCGCGCCGGCGTCAAGGACATGCTGCGGCTTTCGGATGCGCGCATGAGCGGCACCGCGTTCGGCACCATCGTCTTGCACATCACCCCCGAAGCGGCGATCGGCGGCCCGCTCGGCGTGGTGCGCACCGGCGATCGCGTCCGTCTCGACGCCGAAGCGCGCCGGCTCGATCTCCTGGTGGACGACGCCGAACTCGCCCACCGCCAGGCCGCCTGGACACCCCCTTCGCCTGCGCCGGCGCGGGGCTATGCCTGGCTCTACCACCACCACGTGTTGCAAGCCGATGAGGGCTGCGATTTCGATTTTTGCCGGAAGTCGGAATAGGAATAGGAAAAGAATTTGTTCTTTTTTGTAAAAAAGAACCAAAAAACTTTCATCCGTTTTCTCGGAATGGCAGTGCCGCAGGCACTGCCTCCAGGAAGAAAGTCTTTTTGCTTCTTTTTCTTCAGAAAAAGAAGGGTCTTCTACCCGGTCTGCGCGGCGGCGAGCCGCGCGGGGTTGAGGAGATCGTCGAGCACGGCGTCGCTCAGCGAAAATTTCTCCCGCGCCAGGGCGCGGATGGTGCGGCCGCTGGCCAGCGCCTCATGCGCGAGGCTGGCCGCGGCTTCATAGCCGATCACCGGCACCAGCGCCGTCACCGCGCCGACGCTGGCCTCCAGATGGCGCGCGCAATCGGCCGGGCGCGGGGTGAGGCCATCGACGCAGCGCTCGCGAAACACGTTGACGGCGTTGGTGAGCAGCATGAGCGAGGCGTGGATGTTGTGCGCGATCAAGGGCTCGAAGGCGTTGAGCTGCAACTGCCCGCCCTCGGCCGCGAGGGTGATCGCGAGATCATTACCGATCACCTGAAAACAGACCTGATTGACCACTTCCGGGATCACTGGATTGACTTTTCCGGGCATGATCGAGGAACCCGGCTGCACCGCCGGCAGCGCGATCTCGCCCAGCCCGCCGCGCGGGCCGGAAGAGAGCAGGCGAAGGTCGTTGGCGATCTTCGAGAGCTTGGTCGCGATCCGCTTGAGCACGCCGGAAAACATCACGAACGCGCCCATATCCCAGCTCGCCTCGACCAGATTGCCCGATTGCACCAGCGGGAAGCCGCTGATCGCGGCGAGTTCGGCGATGGCGCGCGGGCCATAGGCGGGATCGGCGTTGATGCGGGTGCCGATCGCGGTGCCGCCGAGATTGACCTCGTGCAAAAGACGCTCGGCCTCGCCGAGGCGCTGGATGTCTTCCCGGATCGTGGTGGCGAAGGCGCCGAGTTCCTGACCCAGCGTCATCGGCACCGCATCCTGCAACTGCGTGCGGCCGAGCTTGACGATCTCGGCGGTCTCCGCCGATTTCCGCTCGAACGCCGCGGCGAGGCCATCGAGCGCGTCGGCCAGCATGGCGCAGGACAGCAGCACCGAGAGGCGCACCGCGGTCGGGTAGGTGTCGTTGGTCGATTGCGAGAGATTGACGTCGTCATTGGGATGGAGCGCGTGATACGCGCCGCGCCGATGGCCGAGGATTTCGAGGCCGCGATTGGCCAGCACCTCGTTCATGTTCATGTTGGTGGAGGTGCCGGCGCCGCCCTGGATCACGTCCACCGGGAATTGGTCATGGAGCTTTCCCGCGATGATCTCGGCCGCCGCCGCCTCGATCGCGCGGGCTTTTTCCGAAGCGAGCTTGCCGAGCGCGAGATTGGTTCGCGCCGCCGCCTGCTTGACCATCGCGAGCGCCCGCAACAGCGCCGGATAATGCGCGAGCGAGACGCCGGAGATCGGGAAATTCCTGACCGCGCGCCCGGTCTGCGCGCCCCAATAGGCGTCTTCCGGCACCGCGGTTTCGCCGAGGCTGTCATGCTCGAGACGCACGCCGTTCATGAGGGTCTCCTGGACGCTGTCGAGCGCCAAGATGCACGGCGAGCGCGGCGAGGCCAAGCCCGATCGCGAGCCCCGACACCGCGCCCCAGCCGCCGAGCCGCCAGGCGAACCCGCCGCCGGCCGAGCCGAGCGCGCCGCCGATGAACATCACCGTCACGAACACCGTGTTGATGCGGCTCCTGGCCTCGGGACGAAGGGCGTAAATCACGCTCTGATGCGCGATCAGCGCCATCTGCACGCCGAGATCAAGCAGCACGACACCGGCGATCAGCCCGGCGAGATGGTTGAAAACGGCGAGCACCACCCAGGCGCCAAGGGCAACCACGATGCCGAGCAGAATGACCGGCCGCGGCCCGCGCCGGTCGCTGATACGCCCGGCGAGCGGTGCCGCGAGCACGCCGGCGGCGCCGATCACCCCGAAGAGGCCAGCGGCGGCGCTCCCCAGGGCGAAAGGCGGAGCGGCGAGATGGAGGGAGAGTGTCGCCCAAAACGCGCTGAACGCGCCGAAGAGGCCGGCCTGGGCCAGGGCGGCACGGCGGAGCGGCGGCAACTCGATCAGCAGGGCGAACAGCGAGGCGAGGAGATGGCGATAGGCGAGCGGCGGTTTGGCCACGGTTTTGGGCAGGGTCGCGAGCAAAAGCAGGGCGATCGCGGCGGCGAGGGCAACCCCCGCGCCGAACACCGCCCGCCAGCCGGCGACCGCCGCCAGCGCGCCGCTGGCGACACGCCCGAGCAGGATGCCGGTCAAAAGCCCGCTCATCACCGTCCCGACCACGGCGCCGCGCCGCGCCGGCGGCGCGAGTTCGGCGGCGAGCGGCACGATCTGCTGCGCGACCGTGGCGCCGATGCCGATCGCGACCATCGCCGCGAACAGCGTCCCCGGCCCCGGCGCCAGCGCCGCGGCGGCGAGCGAGAACGCAAGCCAGGCGAGCTGGCCGAAAATCAGCGCCCGCCGGCTCATCCCGTCGCCGAGCGGCACCAAAAGCAACAGCCCGATCGCGAAGCCGAGCTGATTGGCGGTGGGAAGCAGGCTCACCAGGGTCGCGGCGCCCGGAAACCTATCCCCGATCACGCCCAGAATCGGCTGCACATAGTAGATATTGGCGACCGCTCCGCCGCAGGCGAACGCCATGGCGGCGAGCGTGACGCGGGAAGGCCCGCTCTCTGCGCGCGAGGCGGCGGCGGTTTCGTGATAGGATGACGAGGACATGAAAAAGGATCGATTCCCGAGATGAATGACAGGCGAGGCCAGGACATGGGGTGCCGGCGCCGCCGCACCCAGACCCAGGGCGCGGAGCGGGGCCTGTGGTGATCACGCTCGCCCTGGCCGTGATCGCCGCCCTGGCGCTGGCGACGCTGTTCTTCGCGTTCTGGAGTCAGCGCGGCGCGGCGTCGCGGGCGGCGGCGCTCGGGCTCAAGCTCGATCAGGTGCTTCTCGGCCAGCAAAGCCGTCATGACGCGCTGGCGCTCAGGCTGCGCGAGACCGAGCGCGCGCTGACCACCCCGCTTGGCGATCTGCGCGAGACGCTCGCGCGGAGCATCGGCGAGATCCGCGAGACCCTCGCCGTGGGCCAGGAAAAAGCCTGGGAATTGCTCTCCGGCCGGCTGGACAAGATGCGCGAGGCGAATGAAGCCAAGCTCGGCGAAATTCAAAAAACCGTCAACGAGCAGCTCCACGCCGCGGTGGAGGCCCAGATGACGGCGAGCTTCGCCCGCGTCGCCGAGCAATTCGCGGCGATCCAGAAAGCGATCGGCGATGTGCAATCGGTCACCGCCGAAATCAGCGATCTCCGCCGCCTGTTCACCAACGTGAAAACGCGCGGCGGCTGGGGCGAGGCGCAGTTGGAGGCGCTGCTCGACGATATCCTCCCCGCCGGCGGCTATGAAAAGAACGCGCGCATCGACGAGACCAGCCATGAGGCGGTGGAATTCGCGGTGATCATGCCGATGCGCGGCGCGATCCGGCCGCTGCTCGCGATCGACGCCAAATTCCCGGTGGAAGACTATGAGCGCATGCTGGATGCCGCGGCTTCCGGCGATGTCGAGGCCGAGCGCGCTGCCCGCGCCGGGCTCGCGGCGCGGATCAGGAAGGAGGCGGAAAAAATCCGCGACAAATACATCCGCCCGCCGCGCACGGTGGAATTCGCCGTGCTGTACCTGCCGAGTGACGGGCTCTATGTCGAGGTCGCGCGCATCCCCGGCCTGATCGACGAGGTCGGGCGTCTCTTTCGCGTCCTCATCCTCGGGCCGAGCCTGTTTCCGGCACTGCTCCGCACCATCCATCTCGGCCATATCACGCTCGCCTTGGAGGAAAAGGCCGACGAGGTGCGCGGCCTCCTTGCCGCGACCCGCAGCGAAATGCAGAAAATGGACAAAGTGCTCTCCGACCTCGCACGACAAGCCAACACCTTCGGCAATACCATCGAACGCGCCCGCCAACGCACCCGCGCCGTCGACCGCAAGCTCCGCTCGGTGGAGACGCTGGACCCCGAACACGCCGCCGAATTGCTCGGGATCGGCGACGCATCGGCCGATGAGGAGGGGTGAAGGGAAGGAAGGCGGGGGCTCCGCCCCTCGACCCCGCCAGGGACAATGTCCCTGGACCCTATTTTGATGAGGATTTTCCGGGAGGGGCGCGGCACGGCAACGGCAAGCGCCGAGATGCGCCCCTCCCG
>JAKCCP010000199.1 GCA_021841985.1 Pseudomonadota bacterium
GATAAAAGTTTTTTGCTGCTTTTTACAAAAAAGCAGCGCTTTCCGCAGGACGCCGCCTATAGCAGCCCCTCGCGGCGCAGGCTGAGCCATCTGCCATTGCCGACGATGACGTGGTCATGCAGGGTGATCGAGAGAATCCGCGCCGCCTCGCGCACCTCGTTGGTCATCTCCACATCCTCGGGCGAGGGCGTCGGGTCGCCGCTCGGATGGTTGTGGACGAGGATGAGCGCCGAGGCGTGCAACTCCAGCGCCCGCTTCACCACTTCACGCGGATAGACCGGCGTGTGATTGACGGTGCCGCGCGCCTGCACCTCATCGGCGAGCAGATGGTTGCGGTTGTCGAGGAACAGCACCCGGAACTGCTCCACCCGCTCGCGCGCCAGGATGGCGTTGAGATAATCCATCAGCCGGTCCCAATTACTGAGAACCGGCCGCGACAGCACCTCGGCGCGCGCCAGACGCAGCGCCGCCGCCTGCACCAGTTTGATCGCCGCGACGCCGTGCATGCCAAGCCCGGGGGCGGCGAACAGGTCGCGCTGGGAGGCCGCGAGCACGGCGGCGAAACTGCCGAAATGATTGATGATCGCCTTGGCGAGCGGCTTGGTGTCGCCGCGTGGCTGGACGAAGAACAACAACATTTCCAGCAATTCGTAATCCGCCAGGGCCTCGGCGCCACGCCCGATCAGCTTTTCACGCAGCCGCGCGCGATGGCCGTGCGGGCCGGTGCTGGGGAAGGGAAGGCTCGGCGGATCGGCGGCTGTCGCGCCCGCATCGGCGCTGGGAGGGGGGCCGGTCGCGATCGGGCGGGCGAGAAACTCGGCGACGTGATTGGCCGCCTCGGCGAAGCCCGGCATGGCGCGCGGCGGCGCCGCCGGCTCATCGACCGGCCATGAGGCCGCGGTCCAGGCCTCTTCGGCGGCGGGCGGCGCGAACACTTCCCGCGCCTCGCCGCGAGGAGATGGCAGCCGCCGGGGCAAGGTCTCGCGGCGGGCGAAACGCGCCACTTTTCTCTTGCCCCGCAGATCTCGCCAAAGCCCAGACAACCAGAACGACAACGTACCCTCCGCCGCCATGCATAATGGCATTGGAAGGATTAATTTTTCAACCTAAGATGGTGTGTCTGATAGCATTTTCACTTATTATTAACGTTTTCCCCCGCCTCACCCCTGCCCGTGGCAAAAGCATTGAAGGTGATCAGGGTGTAGGTATCCTTGACCCCGGGCAGCTTCTGAATCTCCTCGGTGACGAACAGGCCGATATCCTGCTCCGGCTCGAGATAGAATTTCCCGAGGAGATCGTACTGGCCGGAGGTCGAATACAGCTCCGAGAGCTGCGCGATATTGTCCGCCGCCTCCCGCGCGACGCGGTAGGCCTCGCCCATCTCGCATTTGATCATCACGAAAATCGCCCGCATCCCGCAACACTCCTCTCGCTATCGTCGAGATTTCTCGACGGCGCGCGCAATATACCCGCTCGCGAACATGAATCCGAGCGCCCCGGTGGCGTGACGGCCGGACCGGACCGGCCTATGTTCGTCGCCGAGAATGGCCGTGAGGGAGGTTTGAGATATGGAACTGGCGCAAGCCCGCAAAGCCCGTACCGCACCCCGCCCCGGCGGGCGGGTGCTCGCCGACGCGCTGGTCGCCCAAGGCATCGATCATGTCTTCGCGGTGCCCGGCGAGAGCTATCTCGATGTGCTGGACGGGCTCTATGCGGTGCGCGAGCGGCTCAAACTCGTCACCTGCCGGTTCGAGGCCGGCGCCGTCGACATGGCGGAGGCTTTCGGCAAACTCACCGGCCGCCCCGCGGCGGCGATGGTAACGCGCGGCCCCGGCGCCTGCCACGGCGCGATCGGCGTCCATATCGCGCGTCAGGACAGCACGCCGCTCTTGCTCTTCGTCGGCCAGATCCCCTTCGCCGAAACCGATCGCGAAAGCTTCCAGGAAATCGATTACCGGGCGATGTTCGGCCCGATCGCCAAATGGGTGACGCAAATCGACGACGCCAAGCGCATCCCCGAAATCGTCGCCCATGCCGTCGATGTCGCGACGCGCGGCCGGCCCGGCCCGGTGGTGATCGCGCTCTCCGAGGAGATGCAGCGCGACAGCGTGGCGGTCTCGGATATCGGCCCGGCGCCGGTTGCGCGCCCCTTCCCCGATCCCGCCGCGCTGGCGAAACTGCGCGATCTGCTCGGACGCGCGCGAAAGCCGCTCGCCATTCTCGGCGGCTCCTGCTGGAGCGAGGCGGCGCGCGCTTCGGTCCGCGATTTCCTGCTCCGCAACGATATTCCGGTCGCGGTGAGTTTTCGCCGCCAGCAGCTCTATGACATGACGCTCGCCAATTTCGTCGGCGATCTCGGCGTCGGCTGCGATCCCGCCCTGGTCGCCAAGGCGCGCGAGGCCGATCTCGTCCTCGCCCTCGGCACCAGGCTCTCGGAAGCGGTGACCCAGGGCTACACGCTGTTCGATCTCGCGGGCGCGACACCGATCGTGCATGTCTATCCCGAAGCCGAGGAGGTCGGCCGGGTTTTTCGCCCCACGCTCGGCATCGTCGCCGATCTCAACGTCTTTGCGGCAAGCCTCGGCGATCTCGCGCCGGTTACGCCGCGCTGGCAGGAGTGGCGGGCGGAGTTGCGCGCCCTGCGCGAGGCCGCGAGCGCGGTTGCCGCCTATCGCGGCAAGCTCAACCTCTCCGAGGTTCTGCATGAGTTGCAAACCCTGCTGCCGGCGCAGGCGATCCTCACCGGGGATGCCGGCAATTTCGCCGCCTGGGTCGCGCGGTTCCTGAATTTTTCCGACGCCCAACGCTTCATCGGCCCGACCAACGGCGCCATGGGCTATGGCGTTCCGGCGGCCGTCGCGGCGAAAATCGCCTTCCCCGAACGCCTCGTCGTCGGCTTCGTCGGTGATGGCGGCTTCCTGATGACCGGCCAGGAAATCGCGACCGCCTTTCATCACGGTGTCGCGCCCATCATTCTGGTCTTCAACAATCAGATGTACGGCACCATCCGCATGCACCAGGAGAAATTCTTCCCCGGCCACGTCTCCGGCACCACGCTCACCAACCCCGATTTCGCGAAATTCATCGAGGCCTTCGGCGGCCATGGCGAAACCGTGACCACCACCGCGGAATTCGCCCCCGCGTTTCGCCGCGCTGTCGCCAGTGGCCGGCCGGCGGTGATCGAACTCGTCCAAGACCCCGAGCAGATCACCTCCCGCGCGACCATCGCCGATCTCCGCGCGATGCGCCCGGCGCCGGCCGCCATCCCGGCGGCAAAACGCAAGCCCCCGGCGCGGGCTCTGTCCAAGCACGGCAAAACGCGATGATCCGCGCCGGCTTGGTTCTGGCGTTCGCGCTGTTCGCGCTGGCAACGCCCGCGCGTGCCCAACCGGCGCTCGTCGTCTATGAGAACGATTACACGCTGCACAACGTCACGTTCGAGAACGGCGAGCAAATCACCGATCTCCGCCTGCATTACACCACCGTCGGCCTGCCTCTCCGCGACCGTGACGGGCATGTTCTGAACGCGGTGCTGCTGCTGCACGGCACCACCGGCACCGGCAAGAATTTTCTTGCCCCGACGCTCGCCAATAATCTGTTCGGGCCGGATCAGCCGCTCGATACCCGCAAATATTTCGTGATCCTTCCGGACGGCATCGGCGCCGGCGGCTCCAGCAAACCCTCGGACGGGCTACACGCCCATTTTCCGCATTACGGCTACAATGATCAGGTGGAGCTGCAATACCGCCTGATCACCGATGTCTTCGCCGTGCCCCATCTCCGCCTCGTGCTCGGAACCTCGATGGGCGGGATGCAAACCTGGCTTTGGGGCGAGCGCCATCCCGGTTTCATGGACGCGCTGGTGCCGATCGGGGCGATGCCGGCGGCGATCAGCGGCCGCAACATGCTGTGGCGCGAGATGGTGATCCGTTCGATCCGCGACGATCCCGGCTGGCAGGGCGGCGAATACGACCCGGCCAAGCCGCCGCGCCTCTGGCTGGAAACCGCGGCGCCGCTGTTTGCGCTGATGACCGGCAACGCCGAGCGCCTGCAACAGGCGGCGCCGACGCGCGGCGACGCCATCGCGCTCTATAACCGTCTGGTCGCCGAGGGCTACAAATGGGACGCGAACAACATGCTCTATACCTGGGAAAGCTCGGCCGATTACAACCCGGCGCCCGATCTCGATAAGATCACCGCGCCGCTTCTGGCCATCAATTTCGCCGATGACCTCGTCAACCCCCCCGCACTCGATGTCATGGCGCCGGCGATGAAGCGCCTGAAACACGGGCAATACGTGCTCATTCCACGCGGCGCGACCTATGGCCATCAGACCCTGAATTATGCCGATATCTGGGGCCATCTGGTTGCCGAGTTTCTTGCCAAGAACTAGAGTTTTGTCATGACGCCGTCATGGGACGGGCACGGCTCGCCCGAGCGGCGCGGGAGAGCGGGAAGGAGACGAAGATGACGGAAAACTTTGGGGCAGAAAAATCTGGCCGGCTGGCGGGCAAGGTTGCGATCGTCACCGGCGCGGGCGGCGGTTTCGGCGAGGGCATCGCGGCACACTACGTCGCCGAGGGCGCGCGGGTCGCCGTCGTCGATATCCGCGCCGACGCAGCAAAGGCGGTCGCGGCTCGGCTCGGCGCGGCCGCGATCGCCGTCGCCGCCGATGTCGGCAGCGCCGAGGACGTGGCACGGGTGATGGCCGAGACGATGGCCGCGTTCGGCACGCCGACGATCCTCGTCAACAACGCCGGCACCACCCATCGCAACCAGCCGCTGCTCGAGGTGACCGAGGCGGAGTTCGACCGCGTCTATCGCGTCAACGTCAAATCGATTTTCCATTTCGTCCGCGCCGCGGTGCCGCCGATGCGCGAGGCCGGCGGCGGCGTCATCCTCAATATCGGCTCGACCGCCGGCATCCGGCCGCGGCCCGGGCTCACCTGGTACAATTCGTCGAAGGGCGCGGTCAATCTGATGTCGAAATCCCTCGCCGTCGAGCTGGCGCCGTGGAAAATCCGGGTGAACGCGATCTGCCCGGTGATGGGCGAGACCGGGCTTCTCGAAGCCTTCATGGGCATGCCGGACACGCCGGAGAACCGGGCCAAATTCCTCGCGACCATCCCGCTCGGCCGGATGTCACGCGCGAGCGACATCGCGCATGCCGCCGTCTTCCTCGCCTCCGACGAGGCCTCGCTGATCACCGGCGTGGAATTGCCGGTCGATGGCGGGCGGACGGTCTGAGCGGCTATTCGCCGGGCGAGGCTGGCGCCGCCCAGACCGTGTTCCGCCCCGCCTGCTTGGCCCGATAGAGTGCTGCGTCGGCGCGCATGATCAGATCACCGGGATTGACCGCGATCTGCGGCGAGACCGCGGTCGCGCCGATGCTCACCGTGACGAAGCCGTCCTCGCCCTGGCCGCGATGCGGCAACCGCGCCGCCGCCACCGCCGCGCGGATGCGCTCGGCGATGCGCTGGCAGGCGTCGAGATCGAGGCCCGGCAGCACGGCGAGGAACTCCTCCCCGCCATAGCGGGTGATGAGATCGATCCCGGCCCGCATATGCTGGCGGAGCAGCGTCGCGACGGCGCGGAGACAGGCATCCCCGGCGGGATGGCCATAATGATCATTATAGGTCTTGAAGAAATCGATATCGATGACGAGGATGCCGATCGGCGTCGGATCCGCCGCCGCGTCCTCGCGCTCGTCCCAGAGTTCGGCGAGCCGGGCGGCGAGCAGGCGGCGATTGGGCAAGCCGGTCAGAGGATCGTGATAGGAGAGGCGTTCGAGCTGGCGGTTGGTCTCGCTGAGCCCGATGCCGAGCAGCCGTTCGCGCAGGCCGAAAAGATAGGCCCGGCGCAATTGCCGCTCCAGCCGATGATTGGCGACCAGGGTGAGCACGATCGCCGCGCCGACCAGCATCCCGGTATAGGTCGCGATCGGCCAGGCCAGCGCCGGGGGCGCCCGCAGCGTGGCGATGAAGATGGCGAGCGTGCCGAGCGAACTCGCCAGCGCATAGCCGAAGCGGAGATGGAGCACGGTATTGGCGAAGGCGATGACGACGATCAGGCTGAACATGACCGGCAGCCGCACCGGTTCGGGCACGAGGCGGGTGAAATAGGCGATGCTGGCGGCGGCGGTGAGGGTTATCGCCACGCCGGCCATTTCGCGCCAGAATTTCGGCGGCTCGCGCCAGATACAGGCGGCGAGCACCACCCCGAGCGGGGTGACGATGCCGAGCTGCACCTCGACCATCCGCCCGACATGGCCGAAGTTCAGAATGACGTCATCGAGGATGAAGGCATCATAGAGCAAGACCCCGAGCAGGAGGCTCGACGCCAACTGGCGGCAGCGGCCGGGGCTGGTATCGCGCTCGAAGGCGGCTTCCAGCCGGGCCGGAAAGACCAGCCGCCAGATCGGCGCGGCGAGCGCGCGATCGGCGAGGGCGAGCAGATCGGCGCCATCATCCTCCCACCCCCCGCTCATCGTCCCGCCCCCTCTATTCCAGCCCGAGCGCGCGCAGCCGCGCCGTCTCCTCGTCCCAGCCGGGGCGCTCCTTCACGTGTAGGAAGAGATGCACCTTTTTCTCCAGGAGCGCGATCAGATCCTGGCGGGCGCGGCTGCCGATCGCGCGGATGCGCCTTCCCCGCTCACCGATCAGGATCGCCTTCTGGCCGCCGCGCGCGACATAGATCACCGCCTCGATCCTGACCGCGCCATCCGCCAGTGTCCGGAAACTCTCGGTCTCGACGGTGACCGCATAGGGGATTTCCTCGGTGGTCTGGAGAAAAATCTGCTCGCGCACGATTTCCGCGGCCAGCAGCCGGTCGGGCAGATCGGTGAGATCGTCGTCGGGGTAGAGATGCGGCCCCGCCGGCATCGCCGCGGCGAGGGCGGCGCGCAGTGCCAAAACGCCATCGCCGGTCGCCGCCGAGATCATGAAAACCTGCTCGCACCCGAGCAATGCGGTCAGCGCCGCGGTCAGCGGCAATAATTGCCCCGGCGCGACGAGGTCGATCTTGTTCAGAACCAGCCAGCAGCGCCGCTTTTCGTCACCCGCTCGAAGTCCTTCGGCGATGCCGCGCACCTCCTCGGTAAGGCCGGCGCGGGCATCGACCAGCAGCAGCACGAGATCGGCGTCGGCGGCCCCGCTCCACGCCGCCTCGACCATCAGACGGTCGAGCCGGCGGCGCGGCTTGAAGATGCCGGGGGTGTCGACGAGCAGGATCTGCGCCTCGCCCTCGAGCACGATGCCGAGGATACGAAACCGCGTCGTCTGCGCCTTCGGGGTCACGATCGAGAGCTTGGCGCCGGCGAGGCGATTGAGCAAGGTCGATTTGCCGGCGTTCGGGGCGCCGACGATCGCGGCATAGCCGCAGCGCAAGGTCATTGTTTGCTCCGTCGCGAGATCACGGCTTGAGCCGGGTCAGGAGATCGGCCGCCGCCGCCTGCTCCGCCGCCTGCTTGGTGCCGGCCCGGCCATGTCCTGCCGCCGCCGGATCGGCGCCGATGGTGACGGTGATCGCGAATTCGGGCGCGTGCGGCGGCCCGTCGCGACCGGTGACGGTATAGGCCGGAAGCGGCAGGCCGCGCCCCTGCGCCCATTCCTGCAAGGCGGTCTTGGCGTCCTTGGGCGGGGCGCCTTGCGCCGCCATCATCGGCGCATAGGCGGCGCGGACGAAAGCGCGCGCCGCCGCCAGGCCGCCATCGAGATAAAGCGCGCCGATCACCGCCTCCATCGCATCGGCGAGCACGCTCGCCCGCTTGCGCACCCCTGCCCGCGCCTCCCCCGGCGCCACCGCCAGCGCCGCCGGAAGCCTCAGTTCCGCGGCGATCGCGGCGAGGGTCGGCCCCGAGACGAGATGGGCGAGACGGCGCCCGAGCGCCCCCTCGTCCTCGGCCACGAAACGCTCGGCGAGCCATTCCGCGACCAGGAGGCCGAGCACGCGATCGCCGACGAATTCCAGCCGCTCGTTGGACGCCATGCGGTGCCGCCCGCGCAGCGCCGAGCGGTGGGTCAGCGCCTCGGCGAGCCATTCCGGGCGCGCGAAGCGATGGCCGAGGATCCGCTCGGCCTCCGCCAGGCGTTCGCTATCGGTCAATGGAGGCTGGTGAACAGCCGGCTCCAGCGGATTTCGAACGGCCACTCCCATACCTCCCACCACGGCGCCTCGGCATCGATCGAGAAGAACAGGAATTGCGCCCGCCCGACCAGGTTCTCAACCGGAATGAAGCCGACCGCGTTCAGCACCCGGCTGTCCAGGCTGTTGTCGCGGTTGTCGCCCATCGCGAACACATAGCCCGGCGGCACCAGATATTCCTGCGTGTTATCAAGCGGCCCGTCATCGGAGGCTTTGAGGATTTGGTGGCGCACGCCGCCGGGCAGGGTCTCGATATAGCGCTTATAGACCATGCTCGGCCCGTCATCGGTGACGGTATAGGTGCCGTCCGGCTCGCGCGGCACCTCGGCGTCGTTGATATAGAGATGCCCTGCGCGCATCTGGATGCGGTCACCGGGGAGGCCGATGATGCGCTTGATGTAATCGGTCGAGGTATCGCGCGGCAGCTTGAAGACGACGACATCGCCGCGCTGTGGCAAGCGCCCGAAAATCCGCCCCGAGAACAACGGCGGCGACAGCGGGAAGGAGAAATGCGAGTAGCCGTAGCTGAATTTCGAGACGAAGAGATAATCCCCGACCAGCAGCGTCGGGATCATCGAGCCCGAGGGGATGTTGAACGGCTCGTAGGCGAAGGTGCGGATGCCGAGCGCGATCAGCGCGGCATAGACGATGGTTTTGACGTTGTCGATCAGGCCGCCGGGTTTGCTTTGCGCCATGCGAGGGGATTCCGTTCCGGTCAAAAAAGCCGGCGGATCAAGCCGCTCCCCCATGCCCCTGTCAAGCCGGCGCGGGCGGGGGGCAAGGCAATCGGTGGTGATTTCAGAAAAAATCGTTCTTTTTTGAAAAAATTTTTACCCGTTGGGCAGTGCCTGCGGCACTGCCTGCTCCGAGGAAACGGGGAGAAAGTCCTTTGCCTTTTTTTCTTCGGAAAAAGAAGTTTTTATTTTACATTTTAAATTTTTATAACAAAAACTCTGCCGAGATGATCACCTGGGCGAAGGCGTAGGGGTATTCGTCGGTCATGGTGAGGGCGATCGCGGCCTGCCTGCCGGGCGGCGTCAGCGCCGCGAGCCGGGCCGCCGCGCCGCCGGTGAGAATAAGGCTCGGCTGGCCGGAGGGAAGATTGACGACGCCGAGATCGGCCATGAACACGCCGCGGCGGAACCCGGTGCCGAGCGCCTTGGCACAGGCCTCCTTGGCGGCGAAGCGCTTGGCGTAGGTCGCGGCGGCCAGCGCCGGCGCGCGGCGCGCGGCGCGCCCGCGCTCGGCCTCGGTGAACACCCGGCGCAGAAAGCGCTCGCCATGGCGCGCGAGCACCGCCTCGATGCGCCTTATATCGCAGAGATCGGCGCCGAGGCCGAGGATCACGCGAAATCCCTCACGCCCGCGCGCGCTCCACCTCGGAAATGCCCTGGGTTGCCCTGAGACCGGCGATGACATGCGAGAGATGGCGCAGATCGCGCACCTCGACATCGACCACGATCTCGCAGAAATCCTGCTGGCGGTTGACGGTGCGGAGATTGGCGATGGCGCCGTCCTGCTTGCTGATGGCATTGACGAGGTCGGCGATACCTGTGTCGGCGC